>JAKSBG010000164.1 GCA_022361255.1 Verrucomicrobiales bacterium | reverse complement strand
CTTTGCTACCCTGCGAGCAGGGCATGCGTCCGAATTCGGTGGTCCAGAGAATGAGGGTGTCTTCCAGCATGCCCCGTTGCCTCAGATCCTTGATCAGGGCAGCCGCGCCGCGTGACATGCCGAGCGCGAGCGGAGCGTGGTCCCGTTTCACATCGCCGTGGCTGTCCCAGTTCCGCCGGGGAAAGCCGTTGTCATTCCCGCTCCAGACCTGAACGAAGCGAACCCCGCGCTCGAGAAGCCGGCGGGCAACGAGACATTTTCGTCCGAAAAATTCGGTCTCCGCTTTTTCGTTGATTGTTCCCGTGTCATCGACTGCGGGGCCTTCCGGTGCGAGACCATACATGTCTTTGATGTAATTGGGTTCCTTCGAAACATCGAGAGCATCAGTCGCACTGAGCTGCATTGCGGCGGCCAGCTCGTAACTGCGAACGCGGGCCGAAAGCCGGTCGTCGCCGGGGCGTTCTTTTGCATGGAGTGCGTTCAGCCGAGCCAGAGCATCGAGTCCGGCACGGTCATTTTCCGGAGTGATGAATTGACTTTCGGGAGCAAATAAATCGGCGATCGGCTTTTCCGAACCCGGGCGAATCACGGTGCCCTGGTACTCGGCCGGGAGAAAAGCCGTCGCCCAGTTTTTGGATCCGTTCGAGGCAAAGCCACGATGGTCCGGTAAAACGACAAAAGACGGGAGGTTTTCATTCTCACTGCCCAGCGCATAGGAGACCCATGAGCCGGCGCTGGGAAAACCGGGGAAGTTAAAGCCCGTGGTCTGGAGCAGCGTTCCCTGACTGTGAACTCCGGTCTTTCCTTCCATGTTGTGAATGAAGGCGATGTCGTCGACGACTTCCCCGAGCGGAGCGACGATATCACTCATCATTTTGCCGCTCGCGCCGTAGGGGCGGAACTTCCAGGGACTTGCAAAAGTCGCTCCCGGAGTGCTTTGGAACAGTTCGACTGCCTCGCCCGGGTCCCAGGCTTTCCCGTCCTCTTTTTCGAGGAGAGGTTTGTGGTCGAAGGTGTCGACATGACTGGCAGCACCAGCCATGAACAACTGCACGACCCGTTTTACTTTCGGCGGGTGGTGAAGCCGCTGACCGATGACTCCGTCACGGCCAAAAAGATCTCCAAGGGCAAGGCTGCCGAAAGAGGCTGCGGCCGATCCGAAAAAATGACGACGGGAAGGATTGGAATCAATCGACATAAACGAAGGCATTCAGGTTGAATAAAACACGTGCGAAACTTTCTTCGCCGTGACTGGAGAGGTGTTTTGTCAGGAGTGATTCCTCCTCTTTTGAAGGTGGGCGGCCAAGAGCCAGCTCGCATGCCCATCCGACTTTCGCCTGCGGTGAGTCGAGCTGCGCATTGCGCAGCCTCGCCGCAAACTGCCCTGACATGGCTTCAACAAAGCGGTGGTTCCATTGTGTCAGGGCTTGAAGCGCTGTCGTTGATTCATCCCGTTCCGGGACACTGAGGCTGGGATCCGCACAGTCCAGGGTAGTCAGCATGGGCTGAGGCTGTGAGCGAACGACGAAGCGGTATATTGTCCTGCGGTGGGATTCGGGATCGTTCGGGTCGTGGAGGTGATATTGATAGTGAGGGGAGTGCTGCGGTTTTTCGATAACGAAATCCTGAAACCCGGGGTCGCCCATGGAGCGGTCCAGAATGCCACTGATATCGAGAAGAGAGTCGCGGTATTCTTCGGCGGTAAGCCGGCGGCGGTTTGCACGCCAGAGGTAGGTATTGTTTCCGTCGATGGCGGCGTTGGATTCCCTTCCATCAGAGGATCGTCGATAGGCATCGCTCAATACGATGAGACGAACGATTGACTTCAGCGAGTGTTTCGGGTCATCCCGCAGGCTCGAGGCGAGGTAGTCGAGCAGTTCAGGATGGGTAGGTTCCATACCGCCGCGACCGAAATCATTCGGAGTTCCCACAAGCGGCGCGCCCATCGTCCATTGCCAGACGCGATTGGCGATAGACCTCCACAGGAGGGGATTGTCTTTGCGAGTGAGATACTGTGCAAGGTGCGCCCGTGCTTCTGATTCATTCCATCCCTGCTGTGAAAAGAATTCTGCTTGTACTCCGGGCCACAGTGGCGGTGCTCCGGGGCGCATCGTGTCGCCGGGAGAACGCAAGTCGCCCCGATGCAAAAGGTGAATCGGCCTGGGCTTGCCGGCTGTTGCGGTGAATCGACCTCTCCGCGGGAAATGTGTCGCCGCCGCATAGACAAGTTTGCCTTCGGGAATGGCTTTGTGCGCTTCCTCGAGCTGCTTCAGTTCCTCTGCAAGTTGGGAAAGTCGTTGGTCTGCGTCCGGCGGACGCAGTGAGTTTGCGATAGCCTCCCGCTCCCGTTCAAGGGTTTCCAGTTCTTTGGCAGCTTCAGGGTTGGTGATTTCTTTGAAATAAATTCCGTCGACGAGGTTCTTCTTTCCCCAGCGGGTTCCCTGTTCGATGGAGTCCCTGGCGGTTACGGTTGCCGCTGCCGCAAAATTCCGGTCGAGTTGCTCCGGCCAGACTTCCAGCTCGGCCAGTGCAAAGATGAAATCGTTTTTCCTTTCGGCCAACTTCGTTGCGGTCACCCTGACAAAGCGAAACGGCCTTCCGTCGCCTTCACAGAAAACGGTGTGGGATTTCGGGTTGGCATGATCTTTCTTCGTAGCATCGAGAAGCGTGCGGACATCGCGTTGAAAGGATGCATCGTTTGAAACCTCGATTCGAAAGCGAACCGGAAACCCGAAACCGGCTCCAATGCCTGCGTAGTTATCGTACGCGGGAATGAGATTGATTCGCGTCGCTGATCGCGGTTTTCCGAGATCAACCTGAACCCACTTTTCCTCGTTTTGATGGTTCGCGATGTTGCTGTGGTATCCGAACTGCGGCTTCTGCTCCGATCCGGTTCCGTATTTGTCTTTGAGTGCGGCGATTCGTCTGTCGAGTCCCGAAGTTTTGGCAGCGACGAGACGATTGATTCCGGTCGTGAGTTCTTCCTGTTCCTTCTTCTTTTTGGTGATTTGTGAAAGCAGTTCGTTTTTCTGTTTTTGTTGTTCCGGAGGAAGACCGTCATAGACCCGGTCCGCGCGGTCCACTGCGGCGAAGACCGCGTGGAGCCGGTAGTAGTCCTCCATCCGGATCGGATCGAACTTGTGGTGATGGCATTGCGCGCACTGGACGGTGGTGCTTTGAAACACGTTGAATACGGCCGAGATCATCTCGTCACGATCGAGATGCTTGGCGATGCGACCGTCGAGTTTGGCTTCTCCGACTTCCCAGTGCCCAATGTGATCCCACGGGCCTGCGGCAAGAAAGCCGAGGGCTGTGATCGCGTCAGGTTCACCGGGGTAAAGAGCATCTCCGGCGACCTGCTCCTGGACGAAACGGGGAAACGCTTTGTCCTCGTTGAAGCTCTTGATGACATAATCGCGATAGGGCCAGGCGTTGTTTCTCGGCTTGTCTTTGTCGTATCCATGCGTCTCGGCGTAACGCGCCAAATCTAGCCAGTGCCGCGCAAATTTTTCACCGAAAGCAGGAGAGGCAAGAAGGCGGTCGACAGTTTTCTCCCAGTCCGGGTTGAGTTGAAACGCAGAGATCTCCTCCGGCGTGGGGGGAAGGCCGGTAAGATCGTAGGTGATCCGGCGGAGGAGTGTGATCTCTGTTGCTTCGGTATTCGGAGTGAGTTTTTTCTCCTTTAGTTTCTCATCAATGAGCACATCGACGGTGCTGCGTTCAACAGGGTTGAGTGACGGACCTGACCCTGTTGAATCCGCGACCAAACCCTGTCGGGTCGCGATCGGTTTCAGCGACCACCAGTCGAGATCACGTTCGGGGTTGTCGACGAGGATCCGTCCTTCTGGCCATTTCGCTCCTGCTGCGATCCAGCTGCGGAGTGTGGCGACCTGCTCCGCTTGGAGTGGATTGCCGATCTTCGGCATCTCCGGTTCGGGGCCGGAAATGACGGCAAGCAACTTGCTGGAATCGGGAGCGCCAGGTGAGATGACATTCTCGAGTGCTGCAACTGAACGTGATAAATCGAGACCGCCCTTTTTCTCGTGTTCGTTGTGGCAGGAAAGGCAGCGGGATTCCAGAATCGGTGCCACCTCCGAATCAAAATCGGGTGTGGTTCCAAAGACCTGCGAAGCAAATCCTATTATCAAAATGACGGGGAGAGATTCTCTCATTCAGGTTAAACTATCAAAATGAGACCGGCTCGTCATGTCCCGAGAAGTCGGGACAAGTCACACGATGCCTTCTCGCAACGCTTTTGCGACAGCTCCACCGAGGGTGTTGACCTGAAGCTTTTTGTAGATGCGGCGGACGTAGGTGTCGACTGTGTGAAGGCTGATCCCGAGTCTGACTGCGATTTCCTTTTTGGCCAGCCCTTCGACGAGATGCCGGAGGGTTTCAAGCTCCCGCTCGGAGAGTTCGACGCTGGTCGGCGAGGGGGCCAGTCGGCTGAATCGCTCCAGTACAAGTCTCGCGATTTCAGGCGTCATGGGCCTTCCGCCAGCCAGAACTTCGCGAATGGCGTCCGCAATTCGGTTCAGTGATTCCGACTTAAGCAAGTATCCTGATGCTCCAGCGGCAATTGCTTCAAAAATACGAGCTTCGTCGTCGAAAACCGTAAACATGATGATGTCGGTGTCAGGAAAGCGTTCTTTGAACAGAGTAATGCCTTCAATTCCGGAAATATCAGGAAGACCAATATCAAGAATCATTGCGTCGGGGGATAGGCCTCCATCTTTGGTCGTAGAGTCGAGGGCATGCCGACAGGATTGGAAGGAAAACACGTTCCCGGTGATCTCGCTACGAATGACGTCACAAACGGATTCTCTCAGAAGAGGGTGATCCTCGATTATCCAGACAACAGGGGAAGTCTCGTCCAAATCGTTTATTCCAGTCATGGCTTGGTAGGGAAAGGGACAGTCAGGTGTATCCCGGTTCCGATTTCTTCTTCCGACTCGATGAGGCAACTCCCCCCGAGCCGGGCTGCGCGTTTCTGAAGATTCTGAATGCCCATTCCCTGCAGATTGTCATGAAGGTCTCTGTCGCAGGTTGGGTGAATGAAATTCGGATCGAATCCTTTTCCGTTGTCATGAATGAGCAACTGAAAGTTGTCCTCCATCGATACCTTCACTTTGATGGTCGATGCATTGGAATGTCGACGAGCGTTGGCAATTGCCTCCTTCATAAAGAGGACGATTTCGCGTGACCAGACCATGGCAGGTTGCCCGGCCGGAAGGTCCTTGTCTATTGTGATTTCGTGATCGATTTCGTCGAGGAGTCGGGTCGCAATCGACTCCAGTCGTCTTGCAAAATCCTCCCAGCTGGTAGGCCCTTTCCGCAGTAGCCAGACCACATCACGCATGTCATCGAGGGTCGCACGTGCGGTCTCGGAGAGACGACTGATTCGCGCCTTTGCCTCAGGATCTTCTGCGGAGAGTTCTCTGGCGGCGAGTTCGCCCTGCAAAGCCAAATGACTTAGACTTGCTCCCAGTTCGTCGTGAAGATCTGCCGCGATGCGATTTCGCATACGCTCCCCGGCCAGGGCGGTCAGCCTTCGTTGCCGCAATACAACGATGACTGCGACCAGTGCAGTTGTGATAGCAATAGAAACGAGAAGCCGGAACCATAGCTGTGTTTTGTGCTCCGCGCGATACGCAAGGATCGTAGCAATTTCTTTGTGCCTGCGCTCGAGATTGCGACGGTCGTCAAGGGCGTTCAACCAGGTTGTCCAGTTGAGGAGCTCGTGTCGACTGGAGAAGCCGTCGGTCAGGGCCTGGCGAGCCCACGAGCCGGATTCGGTTTCGTCACTGCTGGAAACCTCTGCATCGAGACTGTGTTTCTCACCATTTCCCCAAACTTCCAGCTCTGCCATTGCGTAGAGAAAGTCCCCGGTTCTTTGCCAGAGTGCATTTGTCTCAAACCGTATTCGCTGAATCGAATTAGAGGGTAAGGGTATCATTACGGCTGCTGCTCCGGGATTCGGATTTGGTTCCGGTTCCGAGTGAAACAAAATTAATTTCTCCCCGTTTTCGCGGAATCCCAGCAAACGAAAGGCGTGTGGAAACCCAAATCCGGCTGTGTCGGCAAAATCCTGAGGATGCGCAGGGAAGAGGCGAATCTCATCGACCGGTTTCCCGGTTCCAAGATCCACTTCGACCCACTTGGTCTCCGCTTTTGATTTTGCTTCGATTCCACTATGGAAACCGTTGGCGGGACTGTTTTTCGTGCCGACAAATGGGAGGCACCAAAGAAAGCCGTCGGTTAGATTTTCTGCCTGCCAGCGCGGCTTGTTTTCGATTGAGCGGGAAGTGAGGACGGATTTTCCGAGGGCGACGTTCCGTCCATTCTCGAGAACAACAATCTCCCCGAATGAAAAGTAACGCCCCTTTCCTGATCGCCGCAGCCGACCCCCGAACACTCTGATTCTCAGGTATCGCCCTGAAACGCCATTTCCCGGCAGGCGCAGGAGCGGCAGGCGTGCGCCCTCAAATTCTTCGTCTTCCTGCCATCGAACCAATCTTCGAAAAGTTGCAAATTCGGGGTCATCTGAAAGTTCAATTTCAAGCTCCGGAGGAAATCCACTTGCACTGTCTTCGTTTCCCGCGCCGACTCTGGCGGGAAACAGGACAATTTCATCCGGTCTCACAGGTCGGCGCAAATCAATCGCAACGAAGCTCGAGCTGGAGGAGATTCCGTGAAATCCGATACGCCCGTGACTTTGTGATGACGGGATCCATTGCGGTTGGTTTGCAAGTGCGTCTTCGATACGGGACATCTCCATGCGCAGCTCCGCTGATGTCACCGACTCGTCCAGCGAGGCATCCGGAGACGGCGCGCTCATTGCGAGAAAAAGGGGAACGATAGATATCAGCGAAAGAGTCACGGAAGCAAGGTCGGTCAGGTCGGTGTCTGATAATGACGGAAAAGAACCACTCAATCAATTGCGCGTATCGCGTTACCTGCCACGAGATCTCGTGACAACTGCCTCCCTCTGATTCGAGTTTTTCTGCGTCTCTTGCTCGAAGCAGTAAGTGATCCGGGGCTGCTGGCCGGGTTTGGTATCGAGGATTCCGCTTCAGCTTTCGTTGAAGGGAACCTCCGATTCAGTGATGTGGTAGAATGGGAATCAGAGGGAAGCGAAAAAAATGAGCTTGCCCTCAATGAAGAGCCAGCTTTCGTATCCTTCCTATGGCAGACGTTACCATCTATCACTACCCTCATTGAGGCTCTTCGAAAAATGCCTTGGCGGTCGCCGAGGAACTGGAAGTCGATCACGAAGTTATTCTGTATATCAAGGAACCACCTGGAAAAGAGGACCTGGAAAAAATTGTCGCAGGCTTGGAGGATCCAGTCGAGGACCTCGTGCGAAAGGATTCGAAATTCAAAAAGCTGGAACTCAATCCGGATGACTTCGTCGACAACCCGGAGGCGGTCGTCGAGATACTCGTGAAGCACAAGCAACTGCTTCAGCGTCCCGTGCTGGTGAGAGGGAAGAAGGCCATGATCGGCCGGCCCAAGGCACGGATTTACGAGTTTTTGTCAAAAGACTGAGAAGCGGCTTCGATATAGCAGCTTCTCTCCGGGAGGCGCAGCGGAGAATCGGCGAGAATCGGCGAGAATCGGCGAGATTCGGCGAAGGTCGCGTATCCCGGATAAAGATTCTTTTAAAATCGTTGTGGCGCACTAAGGACTCTGACCACCTCTCAGAGAGAGGTGGCTACTTTCCCTCTTTCAGCATTGAAGCAATGTCGAAAGCCCCTTACTTCTCCAGCGGGTGCATTTCCAGCAATTCCGCCGGCTGATAGAATCCCGCTTTGTCTTTGACTTCGGCGCGAACTTTTTTCACATCTGCGGGCAGGATGGCTCCGGCCTTGTTGCCCCAGGAGTTCCGGACAAAAGTGAGTACGGCGGCGAGTTCGTCGTCTTTGAGAATGTGCTCAAACGGGGTCATCGGTACGGTGCCGGGGTATTTCACGCCCTGGACTTCGATCGGTCCCATGAGTCCCTTGAGAGAAGCCTTGATCAGTCTCTCGGGATCGCCGGTTGCCCACTTTGTTCCTGCGAGAGGAGGAAAGCCGGCAGCAGGCAGTCCTTTTCCGTTCGACTGGTGGCAGGTGCCGCAATGTGCTTCGCGGGCGTAGACTTCCGCGCCTTTCGTGAACAGCTTTTTGTGGGTGTTATCCGTGAGGTGCTTCGGCGGTTGAATACGGAGATTCTTGTTTTCCTCCGTTTCAATTTCCCCGGTAAAGACAGCCTCCGAAGTTTTAAAAGTGGGTCCCGTGTATTTGTCTTTTGCGAGGTCGGGAGCTGTCATTTTTGCTGCGGAGAGAACTTTTTCCCCCAGCTCCTTTTCCTGTCGGGAGGCTTCGGCGATGGCTTCGAGGCGAACGCGACCGTGCGGATCCTTTGCAGCTTCGATCAGGAGGTTGTCAAAATCCTCCACGGCGTGGGAACTGAAGCGAAGGACGCGGGTAGCTGCTGCCCGGATCCGGTGGTCTTCCGATTTCAATAGCTCTTTGAGAAGGGCGACATCGACCTGGTTGTGCCCCCAGGTCACCCAGAGTCCCTCAAGTTTGTGGCGTTCGTCCTTTTGTTTCGGGAGCCACTGCTGGAGGGCTTCCCGAACCTCGTTTGCGTCACGACCGCGCAGCTCGCGACGGGTGCGGTAGCGAGTGCGGTATTCGGGCAAAGTCAGGTTGTCGAGGAGCGTCTCGATCGATGCTCCGGCAACTTCCGCAGGTTCGACGAGCGGACGCGAAGGGTAGGTCACCCGGTAAATGCGACCGTGCTCGTGGTCACGATTGGGGTCGCGTGCACTGTGTTGCATGTGACCGATGAGAGCGTTGTGCCAGTCAACGACGTAGAGGGAGCCATCAGGCGCAAACTCAAGATCGACCGGGCGGAAATTGAGATCTTCGGATACGAATAGATCGTGGCGAAATTCGGTGGTGTAACCGGTCCCGTCTTCGATCATTTTGTGCTGCTTGGCACCGAGGTAACCAATCGCATTACAGAAGGCAACATCGCCCTGCACTTCGTCGGGGAAGTGCCGGCTCGAAATGAATTCGATTCCTGATGTCGGGCGAACGGACTGCGAGGTGATGAGGTCCGGTGCGGTCATATTGACCCCGTAAATGCAGTGCACCGTTCCCGGTGTCATCCAGGACAGTTTTGTGCCGGAGGTATGGAGAAAGAAATCCTGACCGTAGTCATCGTAGGCAACACCCCACGGATTGGGAATGTTGAACTGGGCGTGACGACTGAGGTGTTTGCGGGAAGGATCATAGCGGTAGAAGCCGCCGTTTGATCCACGTTTCGGCCCGTAGACGGTCTCGACATTGGAATGGAGAAAGACTCCTTCACCCATCACGATGGCACCGGCCGGATCGACGCAGAATGCGGAGATGGCATGGTGGGTGTCGTGGTCGTCAAAACCGCTCATGATCACTTCTTTGATATCATAGTGATCATCACCGTTTGTGTCGCGAAGCTTCACAAGGCTGCCGCTTTGAGAAACGTAGACGCCGTCATGGGCGATTTCGAAACCGATCGGGATGTGGAGGTCACCGGCAAAGACAGTTTGTTTGTCGGCCTTGCCGTCGTTGTCGGTATCTTCGAGAATCAGCAGTTTGTCCTCGGGCAGGGGGTCTCCGATTTTCCAGTGTGGATAGCTTGCCATAGTGGCAACCCAGAGACGGCCTTTGTTATCGAATGAGAGCTGGACCGGGTTCGAGAGATCGGGGAACATCGACTCATCAGCAAAGAGTTCGATTTTGTATCCTTCTGCTGTTTTGATGCGAGTCTCGACAACTTCTCCGGGGCGGTAATCGATTGTCCCGTTTTTCTCGCTGGGCTGGTAGTTGGTTTCCACCGGCGGGAGTTGGTAGGTTTTGGCATCCGCTGCCGCGACGTCAAATTCTTCGCCCTTGAGCATTGCCCAGATTGCCTGATCGCGAATCACGTTCATCTCACGAGTCTTGCGAAGCTCGTGCGGATAGTTCTCCGGGCCGAATGGATTGTATCGACGACCGTAGACGTGCACGCCATTGGGAATTTTAAAATCGTTGTGCCAGAACCAGTTTTTCTCAGTTACGGCTGCATGAACACCGGAACGCAGGTTTTCTTTGGCTTCCACTTTTCCGAAGACGGCGTTGGCGAGAAAGGGGGCGAGCTTTTTGTAGCCTTCGTCGTTGAGAAGGGCGCCGTCGGTGGTGAGTTCTTTTTCTCCGGCGACCCACTTTGCAGACGGGGTGAAGGCATCGACGAAGAGCACGCCGTTTGCTTTTGCAACTTCACGGGAGGCGTCGGTGTAGAGTTTCAGGTTTTTGTTTTCTTCAACCCCGTCAGGTGTCCCGTATTTTTCCGAAAGATCTTGAACCGCAGTCGGAGAAACAAGCGCAAACTGCGGAGCTGACTTGCCGTTGTATTTCTGATTTTTGGTGTGCTTGAGAAACGCGTCGAGCTCCTTCTTGTAGCGGTCCAGTTCAGCCGGGCCGTCGAAAGAGGAATTGAAACCAAAAAACGCGATTACGGTGTCTGCTTTGAGGCGGGTCAGCCATTGGTCAGGCGTTTCGAAATGTCCCTGGGGCTTTGTGTTGGTCTGGAATTCCTTTTTCACCAGGGCCTTGGCTCCGGGAAAGGCATACTGATCTTCGAAATTACGACCGGGGTGGGGGCGAAAGCCGGGAGTGTTTCCCTCGTCGCCCATGTTGCGAATCGTGAGATCTTTGTCAGGATAGCGAAGGTAGAGCTCGGTTTCGAAGTGATTGAAATGCATCATCCGGGAAGCCATTCCTGCTCCAATGAGGACAATGTTGTCGCCTTTGTTGACTTTGAGCTTCTTCGGCGCTCCCTTGGAATTGGCAGCCTGCTTTTTCTTATCCGGTTTGGGTGCTGGTGGCTTTGCTTTCTGAAAAGCCGGGGCGCCCGGAATGAAATCGATTGGTCGGAGGCCTGCTTTGTAGCCTTTGAAGGAAAACATAGACGGGTCGTAGCCTTCCGGAATCGTGGTGTCCATTTTGGTCGGCACATCCATTTCCAGCCCCCAGTAAACGGCATTGAGAACCAGACGGATCAAATCCTCGTCGAGAAGGTCGTTGGATGATCCCATCGTGGTGGTGAAAATCCGGTTCACGGTATTGTCGTCGTGCTTGTAAAGCTTCGTCCAGGCAATCGGCTGCATGGGATCGTTTTTCGCCGCTACTCCGGGGGAATCCGGTTCGAGAGTCGCGGTAACTTCCCCACGCAGGAGGATGGTGACGTCCTGCGGGCTTGCTCCATACACATCAGTCGGTCCGAAGATTTCCTCTACTCCGGTGAGGATGGGGTGATCCTTGTTCGCTGCCTCGATGTGAGAGCGGGTTCCCTCGACCTTGTGTTTTCCGTGATGGTTGACCCAGCCTTCTCCGAAAACTGTTTTTCCGAATCCTTTCGGCCATCCGGTGTCGGCCGGAGCGTTCCACGCGTATTTCGCATAAGGTGACCCTTTGGCGTGATTGAAGGGGTGGGTCGAGGTTCGCAGTGTCACCATGGGGATGCCGCTGCGCCAGGCATCGAGAAATTTTTCCATTGTCTCCTCCGGCCACTTCCGCATCCGGATGGAGAGAAAGAGCAGGTCGGCGTCCTCAATCGCTTCCGGGTGGCTGAGGCTCTCCGACGCATCCGGATTCACAGTACCGTCTTCATTGATGGAGAAAAGAACCGTGCATTTGAATCCCTGCTTCGCGAGTTTTTGCGCAAGCATGGGGAGCGCCTCTTCTGATCGGTATTCCTCATCGCCGGAGATAAAAACGACATGCTTGCCTTTGCCGGGGCCTTCACCGCCTTCGAAAACAAGATGATCCGAATCCGGAGAATTCGCGTGGAGAAAAGAAACGCTGACGGTGATTGCCGACAGGATCAGCGTTCGAAGAGAAAACAGAGGTTTCATAGAATTCTATACAGGGATTTTTGCGGGAGATTCCGCAAAGGGTCACCAAGCTATGTTGGATACGGAGAAAATCTTTTAGAAAAAACGGACTTTTTCATGCCATTTTACGATTCTGGAACGCTGAGGATTTCTTGCCTTCGCATGGAAAACCCGTTGTCATTCATGTATTTGTACCGCTATTCTCGTCGCGGTTGATGAGATTCCTCCCTCAGATCCTTTTCCTGTTGATGCTCGTTCCCGCACTGGGGGCTGCAGTTCCGCGTATCAATGAGTTCATGGCGAGGAATGATAAGACGCTCGCGGACGAAGATGGGGAGTTCCCCGATTGGATTGAGATCTACAACCCCGATGGAGCTCCCTACGATCTTTCGGGGTGTTATCTCACAGATGACGATGGCGATCGCACGATGTGGAGGTTTCCAGCGGGAACGCAGATTGCTGCAGAAGGATTTCTCATCGTTTTCGCCTCCGATAAAAACCGCGCAGTTGATGGATCGGAACTGCACACTAACTTCAAACTCAGCAGCAGTGCGGGGAACTATCTCGCCCTCGTTTCTTCCGACGGTTCCACCATCCTCGATGAAATTACCTACCCGGAGCAGGAGGAGGATGTCAGCTTCGGGACCTCCCGGCGGGTTTTGCCGATCAACCTGATCGAGGATTTGAATCCTGACATTCTGATTCCCCAGGCAGCAAACGAACTCGCCGCGAACTGGTTTGATGCGAGTTTTGTTCCCGATGCAAACTGGCAGGAAGGCACTGCCCCGACAGCTGTCGGATACGACACAACGGACGCGCCATCCCCGCTCAAGAATATCGCGCTTTCGGGAACGGCGAGCCAGAGCACGTCCCACAATGCCGGCCCCGCCAATCGAGGGAACGATGGTAACACCGGGAACTTTTCCCATACTGCCATTTCCGACAATAACGCCTGGTGGCAGCTGACTTTTTCCGGGGACGAGGAAATCCACGAATTTGTACTCCACAATCGTGACAGTTGTTGCCAGGTTCGACTTCGCGATGTCACGATCGAGATTCGTGACGGCGGTGGAGCAGTGCTTTATACTTCACCGTTGCTCAATGCTGAGAATGCACTGGGTGACCCCGAGTTGATCGAGTGGGATGTCGCAGCAGACAATGGAAGCCCCGTCGTTGGGCGCTCTGTCAGGATTCGGAGAACACCCGATCCCGATGCCTCGGGTCAGGGCGCTCCCGGTGGCGATGCCGATGCGAATGTCCTCGCGCTGGGGGAAGTTTTCGTCATGGTTCCGGATCCTGATGCGATCGGTGGGGAAGGGGAAAGAAATCTCGCGCCGGATGGAACGGCGAGTCAGTCGACGACGCTCAGCAGCTTTGCGGCGACGCGGGCGATTGATGAGAATCTCACCAACTTCACTCACACTGCCAGCTCGGACCAGTCGCCGGAGTGGACGCTTGAATTGGCGAATCGCTCACTGCTTTCGGAAATTGTGATCCACAATCGCGACAATTGTTGCGGCCAGCGACTGCGCGATATCACGGTGGAAGTTCTGGACAGCGACGGTTCCACGACATTTCTCTCTGATTTGCTCAATCCGGAAAACGTCGATGGCTCACCCGAACTTCTCGGCCTCGATCTGGAGGGATTGGCGGGAGGGTTGGTCGTTGGGAAAACGGTAAAGATTCGCCGCACGATCGATCCCGATAATTCCGGTCAGGGCGGGAGTGGTTCCACCAGCGATGCGCGCGTGCTTTCGCTTGGGGAAGTCACGGTCACGGGTGAGCCGGTTTTCGGATTCACGACTTTCATTAACGATGACATCGAAGTCGACGCCCGCGGAAACAATCCATCGGCCTTTGTCCGCATTCCGTTCGAAGTTGCGAATCCGAGCGAGTTGGAGTTTCTCAAACTCCGACTGCGATACGACGACGGTTTTATTGCGTATCTCAACGGGACGCAGGTCGCCACGCGAAATCTTGCAACGACGCCCGCATGGAACAGCTCTTCCTCGACCGAGCGGGACGGAGCAGAGGCGTTTCAATTTGAAGAAATCGACATTTCCTCAGCACTTGGGTCGCTCAATGCGGGGACAAATGTGCTCGCGATTCAGATGCTCAACTCCAGTGCGGGTGACGATGAGTTTTTTCTCCAGCCTCAATTGGTCACCGCCCGAACCGATGTGAATGACGATGTCTTTCTCAGTACTCCGACACCCGGGGGAAGCAACAACTCCGAGTGGTATATTGATCGAGTCGGTCCGACGCAATTTTCCGTTGTGAGGGGATTTCACGACAATCCATTTTTCGTTTCCCTGTCGTCTCCGACTCCGGGAACGGAAATCCGGTTCACGACAGACGGGAACCCTCCCTCGGAATCGGTCGGCACGATCTACACCGGTCCGATCGAGGTCACAGGCACAACCGTCTTGCGCACGATTGCGTATCGGGATGACTACCGCTCGACTGACATTGAGACTCACACCTACATCTTTCGCGATGACATCATCACTTCTTCGGTTATGCGGACCAGCGTGACCGAGGACCCGGTGTATGGCCCCCAGATGCGTGATGCCCTGACTGACCTGCCAACGGTCGCGCTCGCATTCCCGGGAGATATTGATCGGGAAGAAAAAGCTACCTCGGTCGAGTTGATCGGATTCTCCGATGGTGACATTCAGGTCAATGCAGGCATGTCGCGCTTCGGCAGCTATGTCACGAACTTTGCCAAGCGGAATATTCGACTCGCTTTTCGGGGCGAGTACGGACCGAAGAAGTTGCGCTATCCGCTCTACGATGGACATGGCGGTGAGCTGCGACCGGTCGAAGTCTTTGACCAGCTCGACCTTCGGACCGGATCACATGACATGGTGCAACGCGGCTTCTACATGTCGAACCGGTTCCTCGACGATACCTTCATCGACATGGGCTACGTCAATCCGCACGGCCGATTCATCCATCTCTACATCAACGGGACCTACTGGGGCATGTATCATCTGCGTGAACGTTGGAATGCTGATATGCATGCCAACTACCTCGGCGGAGAAAAAGAGGACTACGAAGCGGTTGCTTCCAATCGGGGTGGCGGTGCTTTTTCCAATGCGACTCCCTATGATGGAGACGGGTCAGCCTGGGCCAATGTGGTTTCCCTGCGTGATGACTACGAGTCGTTGAAGGATTACATGAATATGCCGCAGTTCGTCGACTTCATGTTGATGCTGATGTCAGGAAACTGTGAAGCGGAGCATCGGGCAGTCGGGCCGGTCGGTGAAGGAAGCGGTTTCCTGTTTTACTTCAACGATGGCGACGGTTTCACCCGCAATCCGCCCAATCGAACCGGACACGCTGGTCCCAATAATATACTCTCTACTCTGCGGGTAGAAGATCACCCGGATTTTCGCACCCTGGTAGCAGACCGGATTCAAAAGCACTATTTCAATGGCGGTCTCATGACCCCCGGTCCGGCGACACAACGTCTCCTGCAAAGAACGACTCAGATTGAGCGGGCTTTTCTCGCCGAGGCAGCGCGCTGGAATTACCGCACTCCCAGTTCGTGGGAAAACGCGCGGGATAATTACATCAGCAACATTCTTTCGGATCTGGATGAAACCGTCATTGCAATGTTCGAGGGAGCAGGCCTGCTGCCGGCTACAGCTGCGCCTGAGTTTTCGCAGCACGGCGGAGAAGTCGCTGACCAATATTCTCTGAGCCTTTCGACCTCCACTGCCGGAACGATCTACTTCACCACGGACGGCAGCGACCCCCGCCTCTCCGGTGGTGCGATCGCTGCTGATGCCGCGTCCTATTCGACGGCCGTGACAATCGACAAAAATACCTTCGTTCGTGCTCGAACGAAAAACGGCAATGAATGGTCGGGACTGACCGAAGCGTTTTTTACCGTCGCAGGTGTTGATCCCCTCACCGCAGACGATATTGCCATTTCCGAACTGCATTACCATCCAGCCGATGGAACCAGCAACACCGAGTTTCTGGAGATTCTCAATACAAGCGATCGGCCGGTGAATCTGCGCAACACTCGATTCACGGTTGGGGTTCTTTATGATTTTCCTACCGGGAGGGATCTAATCCTGAACCCGGGAGAGCGCATCGTGCTCGTAAAAAGCCTGTATCACATGAATCTCGCCTACGGCCTCGGCTTGCCCGTCGCGGGCATCTATGACGGCCAACTCGACAACGATGGTGAGCTGATTCGTTTCGAAGAAATGGATGGAACTGAGATCGCGGAGCTTGTCTACAACGACGCGGGAGCGTGGCCGACTCCTCCAGACGGTAGCGGAGTCAGTCTGACCCTGAACGAGCAATTCGCTGATTTTGATGAAAGCAGTCCGCTATTCTGGAGAAGCAGTTTTGTGACCGGGGGAACGCCCGGAACAGTCGATAGCTCCGGTGTGACCTTTCCCGGCGGTAGCGATGAAGATTTGCTCAATTACGCGTATGGGAACGATGGCATTCGCGAATATTCGGAACCCAGCTTCCACATGTTGAGCTTCGGGAGCGACAGACACGGGGTCCTCACCTTCCGGGCAAACATGCAGACCGACGACCTCGTCATGCACTTCAAGCATTCTGACAATCTCATCGACTGGCACAGCGGCCCGGGAGAGACCGAGCTTCTCGGAAAGATCGACAAGGCTGACGGGACGAGTCAGCTGACCTTTCGTTCCCTGACGCCGGCCGATGCGGCTTCTCCAGTGAAGTTCCTGCGGATCCGATTTGAGCTTCGGTAGTCAGAGAATGCGGGCATTCAACAGGGTACGATCCATGACCATACCCTGTTGAATCCGCGACCTAACCCTTACGGGCGTCACTGTCTGGTCGACCAAAACCAAACAGAAAACCAAACGGGAAAAATGAATCAGGAGAAAAGCTGATCGATCGGCGCGCCCTTCGGGACGATGGCGTCGGTGGCAATGTCGCGAGAGTGCCCGGCGATAAGGAAGGGGCGACCGGAAGGAGAATGAACCACCTCGTCGAGAGGTAAACCGCAGGCCTTCGCGATGGTTGCGTTGAAGTCGACCTGGGGGCACACATCCTCAGCGGGAGCGTGGCCCTCTTTATCCGATGCTCCATACACCTGACCTCCCACAATCGGACCACCGGCGAGCATCGCCGAGAAACAGGCCGAGTGGTGATCCCGCCCGGCATTGGCATTGATGCGCGGTGATCGTCCAAACTCGGTAGTGAGGACGAGAAGGGTTTCTTCAAAAAGCCCTTCCGCTTTCAGATCTTCAATGAGCGCGGCGATGGCCTGGTCCAATTCGCCGGCCCGTTCCGGAATGGCGTTCCAGAGATCATTGTGCATGTCCCAACCGCCTTTGACGACCTCGACAAAACGTATGCCGTTTTTGATGAGGCGTTTGGCGAGGAGCAGACCCTGCCCGAACCGGTTGTTGCCGTAGCTGCTTCGTTTTTCCTCTGATTCCTGATTGAGATCGAAAACGTCGAGTTCTTCGCTCGACATCAGGCTGAGCGCATTGTCGTAAAACTGGTTGTAGGCTTTGACCTCAGCATTCTGAAATTTTCTGTCGAATGACTTGTTGAAGGCATTCATCATGTCGAGGCGGGTATCGAAAAGCTTTTCATCAACCCCTTCCGCGTAACTGGAATTGGGAAGACCTCCCATCGGGTCACCAATTGGGAGAGGTGAATATTCCGGCCCCAGAAAACCTCCGCCGGGATGAAGGCCGCCCCCGCCGACGACAACGGAAGACGGGAGAATTTCGTGCGACTTGCCGAGCAATCGTTGCGCCCAGGCCCCGAGACAGGGATGAACAATGGTGGCGCGGCGATTGTATCCGGTTCGCATCCAGTAGGAGGCACCGCGGTGATCAGCGGTGAGTTGCTGCATCGACCGGATCACAGCGATGTCTTTGAAATTCTTTGCGAGGTTGGGAAGAAACTCACCGAGTTCAACACCGGGAACACCGGTTTTGATTCCGTTGGTTTTTCCTCCATTTTCCGTTCCCGGCTTCGGGTCGAAGGTGTCCATGTGCGTCATGCCGCCTGACATGAACATGTAGATGATATTTTTCGCCGGCTTTGCGATCGCAGGGCTGTTTTGCGCGAGAAGCGAATCGGTGAGTGGGAGTAGAGAGACACCGAAGGCGGATTTCGCGATCCCTTCAACGAATTGGCGCCGGGTCGGGCTGTCGAGTGTTTGGAGTTTTTCTTTCATTTCGCGGTTTCTTTGTCTGCACGGAAACAGTATGCCCGACGAAACCGCTTCTGCGCTTGTCACAAATTGCTCAGGAGTGTGCGCTTATTGCGTGCGCGAAAAATGATTCGGAGCCAGATTTTCAATCGCTGACTTCAGCCCGGAGGGGGTGGAGACAAGAACGTCTGCGCCCTCTGATAGAAGTATGTCTTTGCTTCCGAATCCCCAGGACACTCCGATGGAAGAGAGGTCGTTTGCTTTGGCTGCGCGGATATCAAATGCCGTATCACCAATCATGATGGGAGGTGTTTTTGTCAGGTCCTGTTCCTGCCGGATGTGGCGAATGAGATCGGCTTTGTCGCCGTGAGTTCCATCGAGTTTTGCCCCGTAGACTTCGCGAAAGAAATGTCGAAGGCCGAAATGAGTTACGATTTCCCCTGCAACGCATTCCGGTTTTCCGGTGCATATAAACAACGGGTATTCGAGTGCGGAAAAATGTTCCAGAATTTCAGGGATGCCGTCATGAATTTCGGCCTCGAATTTTCCCCCGTTGTCGAGGCGATAGCGGTAGAGCTCGACGCCTTCTTCGATGAGTTCAGGATCGTCGGTTTCGAGAATCGTGCCCATACTTTGCCGAAGCGGCGGACCGATGAACGGCAGCAGTTTCTCATCCGGCCAGTACGGGACGCCGAGCTTTTCCATCGCGTAGCGAATGCTCGCGAGAAAACCGGGTGCCGGATTCGTGACTGTTCCGTCGAGATCGAAGAGGAGAGCGGGTTTGATCATGGTCTATCCGGCGAGGCGCTCGCGTGCCTGCTCCAGCTTTTCCCGTGATTCGTTCAATCCGGCGAATCCTCCGTGCTCAATACCGCAATAGCCGCGAAAGCCAGTATCAAGAACGATTTTCAGCATGCGGTCGTAATCGAGGTCGGACTGATTCGCGTTGCCGTCCCAGACGCGGTCTTTCACGGAGACCCCTTTTGCCCAGGGCATGAGTTTTTTGATCCCTTCGTAGGAGTCATAACTCTCGCCGTCTTTGATGCGGAAATTACCGAAGTCGGGCAGGGTGCCGCAGCGGTCGTGATCGACTTTCGTGATGACCTCGGCAAGCCAGTCGGCATTACTCGAAAGACCACCGTGGTTTTCTACAATGACGTTCAGTCCGAGCTCCGCTCCAAAGGCGGTCAATTTGGCGAGACCGTCGGAGGCAAGCTTGACCTGTTCCTCCCAGGTTCCGGAGCTGCCTGCGTTGACCCGGATGGAATGGCAGCCAAGAAACTTTGCGGCATCGAGCCATTTGCGATGATTTTCCACGGTCTGGTTGCGCTTTTTCTCATCGGGGTCGCCAATGTTTCCTTCGCGGTCGCACATGATGATAAGGCTTTTCACCCCGAGGTCGGCGGCTCGTTTCTTCATCTCCCCGAGGTAGGTCGTGTCGTTTGCCTTATCCATAAAGAATTGGTTCACGTACTCGATGGCATGGATTCCGTGCTCATGCGCCACTTTGGCAAAATCGAGATTGTCGACTTTCCCGGACTTCAGTTCCGGATTGATGGTCCACTGGGCGAGCGAAATTTTGAAACGAGGTTCGTTGGCGGAAGCTGTGTTTGCCATGGCGAGAGATCCAAGTGCGAGTCCGGATTGAGCGAGAAAATCGCGGCGGGAGGATGAATTGCTGGTAGAGATCATGATTCGTTTTCCAGAGCAACTGTGGCAGGGGTGCGGGGATCTGAAAAGGGCTGTTTTCCGGTTTTAGTTGAGAGTTAGAGGGAAGCGTTCTATGCATCAGGCATGAGCGATTTACCGGAAGGAGCATTCCAGCCCGCGGGCGGAAAACTGGGGCAGTTGATTTACGAAAACCCGGGAGAAGGTGTTGAGCCGCATCTTCAGTTTTTTATCGAGGTTTCGTTTCAGCCCTTTGAGCTGGATGACGAAGTGATGAATCCTCTGTTGAGAATCAATCAGATCGTTGTCCCGGCGAAAAGCTGGAAAGATCTGGAAAACTCAGAGTATGAATTTCCCTACTCTCCGAAGCCGGGGTCCGTGGATGGCGCGGTGATGCTGTTTGGCGAACAGAATCCTGCTGACGTGACGAAACTGAAATTCGGGGGCTGTGAGGACGGCAAAATCGCGGTGCAGTTTGCGACAGAAGTCGATTTCGAAATCGAGGCGGACCGGGACGATCTGGAGCAGATCGGGATGGAATTTGACTTGTCTCTGGAAGTTCAGCCTCTGCGGGTGTCGACAAGTTTAGAGAAACGGTGTGATGGCGATGCGGACGAAATCAGGAATGCAGTGTCGGAGGTGATCGATCTGGAGGCGTATGGCTCGCTGGAGAAAGTGGCCGGTGGTTTTGCTTTCGTGGTCGGATGATGGTAGCCGCGCTCGCAAGAGCGTGGCCGAGTCGCATTGGACCACCGTCCTGCGATGGCGGGAATCAGGGAGTTCGCTGATGCTGCATGAGCCACTCGACGAAGTCGTCGCTGGCGAAGGTGTCGCTCCAGACATCGTGGCCGGCATTGGGACGGCGTGTCAGGGTGACGTTGCCTCCAGTGTCGAGAATGGCTTTTTCCATGCGGATTGATTCGGTGACGGGAATCACGGGATCTTTGTCTCCATGAATGAGCCAGATCGGGATCTTCGGCAGCCAGCCCGCATAGGGTGCAGGAGCGGCGGCGCAGAGAACGATCATCGCGGCAAAACGGTCGGGGTTTTCCATTGCGAGACGATAGGCTCCGTATCCACCGCGACTCATGCCAACGAGATAGACTCGATTGGGATCAAAATGTATTTCGCCTTCGATGTGATCGAGAAAACGGGCGAGACGATCCTCGTCCCAGAATCCTTTCCCGTCCGGGTTTTGCGGGGAAATAACAATGAAAGGAAACGCCCGCCCGCCTTCAACCTCTTTCGGAGGACCGTGGGTGACTACTTTTTCAATATCATCGCCGCTCTCTCCGCCTCCGTGAAGAAAAAGAAGAAGGGGTGGTGGGGAATCGTCCGAATCCTGGCTGTGAAGATGGGCAAGAAATCGGACCTTCTCTCCTGTCGGGAGTGTCACTTCCCGTCTTTCCTGATTCGCTTGTGAGAAGGGGTTCAGGAACACTGAGAAAAGAAAAACGGATAAGATGCGCATAGCCCCGAGCGTAGCCGAACGGGGAAGCGAATCCATGTTTTTTCGCAGATCTCCGAATTCAGTTACGCGAGCACATCTTTGATGACGTGGCCGTGTACATTTGTCAGGCGTCGTTCGAGACCGTTGTGATAGAAGCTCAGTCTTTCGTGATCGAGCCCCATGAGATGTAAGATCGTTGCGTTGAAATCGTAAACTTCGACGGGGTTCTCCGCAGTTTTGAAACCGAATTCATCACTTTGCCCGTAGCTGAAACCCTTTTTCACTCCGGCCCCGGCGAGGAAGCAGGTGAACGCTTCGGGATTGTGGTCCCGTCCCGTTCCATTTCCCTGGAGAAAGGGCATGCGGCCGAATTCGGTGGCCCAGACGATCAAAGTGTTGTCGAGGAGACCGCGACGTTTCATATCGTGAATCAGTGCGGCAGTCGGCTGATCCATGATCTCGGCCTGCATCGCATGGGTGTCGGCAATGTTACTGTGGGAGTCCCAGTTGGTGATCCCGTTTCCGCCGGAGGGATCGGACCCGTTGAAGAGCTGCACGACGCGAACGCCCTTTTCGATGAGGCGCCGCGCGAGAATACAATTCTTTGCGTATTCCCGCTTCAGCTCAGTTCCCGTATCGGTTCCGTATTCTTTGTGAATGGATTCCGGTTCCCCCGCGAGATCCATCATTTCCGGGACGGAAGTCTGCATCTGTCCGGCAAGTTCGTAGCTGGCGATTCGGGCGGCAAGATCGGCGTCGCCGGGAAATTTCTCGAGATGTCCGGCATTCAGCTTTTTCAGAAGGTCGACCGTTTTCCTGTCATCAGCTGCGGTAAATCCTGCCGGGCGTCTCAGGTTTGCAGGAGGATTCTTTGCGTTGAAATCGGTGCCCTGGAAGGCGGCAGGGAGAAAGCCGTTGCCAAAGTTGTTCTTTCCCGACCGGGCCAGTCCACGGGGGTCATTGATCGCGACAAAAGCGGGGAGATCTTCACAGGAGGAACCCAGCGCATAAGTCACCCATGAACCGAAGGAAGGAAAGCCCTCCATGGTGAAGCCGGTGTTCATGAAATTCTCTCCCTGGGGGTGAGCACTGGTCTGGGTGGTGAGAGAATGGATAAAACAAAAGTCGTCGGCGAGCTCTCCCATTTTCGGGAGAAGTTCGGAGGTCATTTTTCCACTTTCTCCGCGCGGTTTGAAATCCCAGAAGGGTTTCGCCACATTTCCGGGAGGGCCCTCAAATGTTACTTTGGGAATGAATGGCGCTTTCTGGCCGTGGATCTTTTCGAGAGCCGGTTTGTAGTCAAAGGTGTCCACGTGGCTGACAGCGCCCGGGCAATAGATCACGAGAACCTGTTTCGCCGCCGCGTCGAAGTGACTCCCTCTCGGGGAGTAGGGATTGTCTGGATCAATGTCAGGACGGATCGGCAACTTGCCGCTGAAGGCGGAGGGATCCTCCTCTTTGGCGGGAAGCAAATGAGCCAGTCCGAGGCCGCCAAGTGTCCCGGCGGTGTTACGGAGAAAATTGCGCCGGTCAAGCAGACGGCTGCCGAAGGGGGAAATGGATTCTGCTTTGTTCATGGTGTGTCGATGGGGGGGCGTAAGAATTTTGGAAAGGGTGGGACGACTTCGCTACTCGCTATTTTTTACTGCTTCGAGAAGTTGCTTTGACAGGCTTTCCACTACTTGAGGATTCGCGCCGGCAATATTAGTTGTTTCGTTAGGATCCTTGTCGTGATCGTATAGCTCGACATAGACGGGGGCGGCGTTGAGGTCGCGGGAGTCCAACCAGGAGATGAATCGATATCGGTCTGTACGAAGGGCATATCCCATCAGATGGTTCTCAAAAAGATCCCGGTCCCAGAGGTCTCCCTGCTGCGCGATGATTCGTCCTTCGACCTCCTCGATGAGCGGGCCGAAGAAAGTTTCTCTCATTTCGGGCGAAAGCGGGTTGGCCGCCCATTCGCGGAGGGCCGGGCTGGGGAACTGGCTCAGGGCAAACTCTTTCCACTCCTGATCGGGGTCTTCCAACAGGGGGGCAAAACTCTTTCCGACGATGTGATCCGGTCGCGGCAGGTCGGCGAGCTCACAGAGAGTGGGGTAGATGTCGACCAATTCGACAAGAGCGTTTGTACTTTCGCCCTTTGCCTTCATGTCAGGCGTGGCGAGGATCAGAGGAACGCGGGTCGCGATTTCGTAGTTGGTTGCCTTTCCCCAAATTCCCATATCGCCGAGGTGCCAGCCGTGGTCGCCCCAGACGATTACAATGGTGTTGTCCATTTTGCCGACCTCCTCCAGAGCCGCCAGCATTTTGCCAATGTTCGCATCCACGTAACTGACACTCGCGTAGTAGGCATGAAGCAGGGTCCGCGAAAGTTCGTCACCCATCGGTCCAATTTTGGGAATGTTCGCCCGGACCCGAAGTTCAAAGGAGGGATGCAAACCAATTTGTGCACCGCCCTTTGGTCCAGCCGTGTGAGTGGCGAGTTTGATTTCCGTGTCGTCGTAGAGCGCCCAGTATTTTTCCGGAGCAACCCAGTTGAGGTGGGGAAGTTTAAAACCGAGAGCGAGGAAAAAGGGTTTCTCCGGATTGGTATCGACCATGTCTTTCAGTGTCGCGATTGCCGCCTCGGTATGCCAGCCATCAATGTAGGCATGGTCGGGAACATCGTAGCGCTCGAAGGCGGGGCCGCTCGCCAGTCCCCGTTTCGATGCTTCGCCGTATTTCGCGAACATCTCTTTTCGATACTGCTGGTGCAGTTCGTGATTCTTCGGATCAGCGAAAGTGTAGTTGGGTTTCTTATAGGGCGTCTTCTTTACGGCGAGTTCGCGACTCCAGGACTGCGGATCGTCTTTCGGGCGGTGGAAAATTTTTCCGGACGACACCGTTTCGTATCCGTGCGCCATGAAGTGTTGTGGCAAAGTGATAACGTCAGGGTTCAGGTCGCGGAACTGGACGTAGTTATGTGTGATCCCGGTTTGATCGGGGCGGAGGCCGGACAGCAGACTCGCACGTGACGGGGAGCAGATGGCTTCCTGGCAGTAGGCCCGTTCGAAGCGCAGGCCACGTGCTGCGAGACCGTCGAGATGAGGAGACTTCACGACCGGCGAGCCGTAGCATCCCAGCTCTGGACGAAGGTCGTCGATGGCGATGAAGAGAATGTTCGGCTTTTCGGTTGCAAATGCGGTGAGCTGAAACAGTGCAGAAAAAATCACGCAGAGGCGCAGAGGCGCAGAGGTGATTCTTTGGTGTGGGTGTGTTGCGGGGGCGTTTTTCATTCAGGTAATTCGTGTGCGATGCGATGGTATACCGATTCCGGATGGCCGGGTCCAAGAGCTTGGTGGACGTGTATGGAGCGATCCACGCTTGCTCCCGATATGTCATTTTTGTTCATAAAATAAAACACTGCGTCCCCGCGCCTCTGCGTGCGATTGTTACGGAAGAAACGCAAACTCGTTTGAGTTGATCAAACTTCGGGCGACGAGGTGAGGTGCGAGTTCCCGGCAGGCGGTGAGCTCGCTTTCATTCGGTTGGCGTTTGAGAAGGAGTTCAAAGATGCGGGCGATGTGTGCATCAGCATTTTCGCCGGTGTCCTTTGCGGCACGGTTTGCGATCAGCTTCGACTGGTCGACGACGAAGTTGCTGTTCATCAGGTTGAGCGCCTGCAACGGTGTGGTTGAAACGGGACGTTTGGCCCTGACCTGTCCACAATCGGGAAAGTCGAAAGCGGTGAACATCTGGTCGTCGACCCGGCGCATCCGCTCCTGATAGAGCATCCTTCGCCACGTCTCGGGGCCGTGGTTGTTGACCACCTCCCACTGAGCGTAGGTTTTTTTCTCGTTGTGAATGCGGAAGCTTCGTCCACCGATTGTCCGGTCCAGTTTTCCGGATGCCTGGAGAATTCCGTCCCGGATAACCTCGGCTTCGACACGCTGCGGTGGGTAGCGCCAAAGAAGAGCGGAACCGGAGTCAACCTGCAGGCTCGCTTCGACCGGCTCGCTGGATCGTTGGAATGCCTCTGACAGGACGAGCAGACGGATCATCGCTTTCATTGACCAGGGTGCCGCTTCTGTTTGAGTGGGTTCCATGAATTCGGCGGCGAGCCAGTCCAGCAATTCAGGGTGGGTTGGCTTGGCTCCGGCGAAACCGAAGTCACTTCCAGTCGGCACGATTCCCGTTCCAAATACATGATGCCAGATCCGGTTTGTCATGACGCGGGCGGTAAGCGGGTGATTCTTATTCGCGAGCCATTCAGCAAACCGTTTGCGGCGTTCGGCATCAGGCGTTTTGGAATCGAGACCGAGATCGCCGCTGAGCATCGCAAAGCCGGCAGGCATGACTTCGTCACGCGGATTTTCGGGACTGCCGCGTTGCAGCACGTGCGTCACTCCCGGCTTCTGAAACCGACCGACAAAGCTGTGGCGTGGACCTTCCTCTTTCAGTTGATCGATGAGTTCGTGAAGTTTCGTCGATGCCTCTGCCAGCTTGGGATCGCGGTTCAGTAACTCTTTTGCCCAGCCGGTTTTTCCAATCTCTTTCCAGGTTCCGTCCTCCTGCAGAGCGCTGACTTTAAAGCCGGAAAATTTGCCGTAGTTCTTTTTCTCCAGGTAGTCGGTCTCAAAATAATATTCCCGGTTCGAGCTGTAGCGGAACCGGTTTACCTCCCTTGCGTCCGGAAAATGAACTTCGACCCAGGGCTTTTTCGTTTTGTCTTCCTGAGCGACAGTTCTCCACGCCATCGTGCCGAACTCACCATCGTTTGCTTTCGCCAGTTCATTGCCGGGCTTGGTCATGGCGTCGTCGGTCTTGAGTTTCGCTCCGGAAGAGGAGAGGGCGAAATTCTCATTCGGATTCTCCGGCCCGAAGACCTGAAGCTCGTCAACGCCTATCGCCTTTTGGTCGAACTCGATGCGCAGCGCTTTGGTTTTTCGAGGGCGGAAACGAAGCTCGGTAAAGCCTCCCCAGTTTTCCTCCCATTGGCCAGCCTCCTTCGAGAGTAGACTGCGATGCTCATGCATTTGATTCTGGATTTCCTGCGCCCGTTCGCGGCGCGGATGATCATCGCGGTATTCGGGCCAGCGGCCCCCAAACTCCACTCCCTGAAAAACGGCCGTCAGAGAGTAGTAATCCTGAATCGAGATCGGATCGAATTTGTGATTGTGGCAGCGGGCACAGCTCACCGTCATGCCCAGCATGGATGCGCCAACGGTCTGCATGATCTCATCCATGCGATCGGCTCTCGCCTGGCGAATCGCGGTCGGTTCGCGCCCGACTGTTGCGGCGGGAACATGAGGCCCGGCGACGAGAAACCCGGTTGCTTCCCCCACACCGTATTGATCGCCGGCGATTTGCTCCCGGATGAACTGGTCATAGGGAAGGTCTTCATTGAAAGCCCGCACGACGTAGTCGCGATAGATCCAGGCGTTTTTCCGATAGAGGTTGGCTTCGGAACCGTTGGTTTCCGCCCAGCGAATCACGTCGAGCCAATGCTGCGCCCATCGTTCTCCGAAATGAGGGGACGCCATCAATTCGTCGACCAGCTCGCGATACGCAGTCTCGCGATCGGCTGAACCCTGTTGAATGAAAGATTCAACCCTCTCAGGTGTCGGAGGCAACCCTGTTAGAACGATGGATGCCCTCCGAATAAGCGAGCGGAGATCAGCCTTGTCATTGGCTTCAAGCCCGGCTTCGTCGAGTTTCGCTTTGAGAAATGCATCGACGGGGTTTCCTTCGCCCGGGGCGGAGGGACGCTCCACGGGTTTGAAGGACCAGAGGTCTGTACCTTCCTCCACGGCTGCGTCCATTTGCCCCGGCCACCGGCCACCCTCTTCGACCCACTTCTTCAGAAGGGCAATGTCTTCGTCGGAAAGTTTGTCTCCCTTGGGAGGCATTGCCATTTCCTCATCGAGATGGGTGACGACCTCCATGAGAAAACTGCCTTCCCAGTCGCCGGGGACAAGCGTGGGCAATCCGGTGTCACCACCTTTGAGCATGGAAGCCCTCTGGTCGAGGCGCAGACTGGCTTTGTCTTTGTCGGGTCCGTGACAGTCGATGCAGTTTGCCTCGAAAATGGGAAGAATGTCCTGTTCAAAGTCGACCGCGGATGCCTCGCGCAAAGAGGTGAAAGCGCCGAGGGTGAGAACGGAGAAAAACTGAATGCGATGGATCTGTCTCATCACCCCAACACTACCGAAGCCGGAAAAATCTAACGAGATTTTCTTACCTTTTGTGCACGTGGGGAGATTGACAGGAAAGGCGATCGAATTGATTGCTCATTGCTATGGGATGTTTTCCGACAAGACTTCGACAGACTGTTTCAGCGATTATCTTTTGTTGGGGGGCGTTCGGATTGAGTGTAGCCGGGCAATCCGCCGGCACCGAACAACCGATTTTCCCCTTCATGCCCCGCGAGGCTGATTTTTCCTCGACCTGGTGGCGCGAGGGATTTCCCGGCGTGGTAGAGGGGGCACCGTGGCATCGCTGTGTGGAAACGGGGGAATACGGGTTTGTTCTGGATACGGAGAAAATTTCGATTCCCCACCTTGGTCCGGCAGGCGATTCACTTTTTTCGCGACCGGGAGCGGAGTTGGAACTTCGAATCAGTGCCAATGGGAAAACGTATTCTTGCCGGGGAGCCGGGAAATGGTCGCGCTTCACCGGGCCGAGACTGATTGAGTCCGGACGGTTTTTGCAGCGGGCTGACGTAACGGATCTGGTTTTCTCTTCTCAAGCGGGGGAGAAATTGAACGTCGAAGCCCGGTTCGAGACCATTGCCTGGCCGGACCGGCTCGGCATGATTCTTTCGGCGCGCCCGGGCTTGGAGCCATTTGTTAGTGGGGAGAAATCTTTCGGCCGGGTGAAGGGAGGTTTCGGTTTGAACGGGGAAAATCGTTTCCAGGTTTCTTCTGAAGAGTTTGTGGACTCGTCGGCATTTACTCTCGCGTTCTGGGTTTTTGTTCCCGGGGATTTTCGAGCGGGAAAAAACAGTCCCTGGCTGGTTTGCAAAAACGCGCATGAACAGGCGGATGGGAATTTCGGAATTACGCTCGATCAGAATGCAGTTCCGCGGGCTCGTTTGAATATCGGGGGAGGGAAGGAAAATGCGGTTGCGGTCACGGCGGATCGCAAGAGCGGGTTGAAACTGGATGAGTGGAATTTTCTCGCTATCAGCTACGACAGCGCGGTGTTCCGTCTTTTCGTGAACGGGCAATTTGCTCTGGAGGAAGAGGTGCAAAAAGCGCGGGTGCCGAAGCCGGGAAACCTGACGATAGGTGACCGGGGTGACGGTCTCGGCGACGGAGCGTTCCGCTTTCGTGGCGTTGTCGATGAGGTCCGTTGGTATGAGCACGCCGTTTCGTGGGACGGGCTCCGGCGCCTGTGGTCGGGTCCGGAAACGGTGCCTGATCATTTGCAGGGGGCTGCGAAATGGACATTTTCCGAATCGGGAAAGACCTCTTTGCATCAGTTGGGCGAAAGTTGGAGCGATGCCAAAATGGAATTGGTGTTGGCTCAGGGGGAAGACAAACTTCGATCCGGGTGGAGCGCTGGCGAGGGTGAAATGTGGGATCGGTCTGATTGGGCAGAGACAGGGATTTCTTTCCACCCGGCCCGGATGGGTAGCTTTGGCAGTCCTCATTCAATCGAGGTGGAGGCGACAGATAGAGGCACAGGTGAGAGCTGCGGAGTTCAATACGAGCCGTTGCGCGGATGGCACCGGATCAATCTCGATGGCATTGACCCAATTGCTCCGGAAGGACAGGAGAACCCGACCAATGACGCGATGGAGCGTATCCGCATTCGATTGGATAATCCTTCTTCCGGGGAGAAGGTGGCACGTTTGCTTTTCGAAAAGACACGGAGAGGGATCCAACAAAAGATCGGGACGCCTATCACCGGGGTTTCCGCGATTCTCCGCGACGCCCGTGGCAACCCGACAGGAATCCCGGTACAGTTGAGCAAAAACTGGCACGTCCATTCAGAAGGAGGAGTCTATTCGGGCCAATGGTTTCACGGAATCAGTCAGGTTCGCCTGCCTGCCGGAACCGGGATCGATCTGGAATTGTGCCTGGTCTACGGACACTGGGGAGGCGTTGCGGCAGCATCTCATTCACAGCTCAGCTTGATCGGGTGGGGGAGCAACCAACGATGGGATCAAGCCGCAATTGGTTCCTGGGGGGAGAGCATTTGTTTTGAACCGGAGCAGGTTCAGGCGAATTGTACGATCACCGACGTGCGACCCGTCATGGTCACTTCCATGGGGGAAGGAAAGAAATGGGGATGGACTAACAATCACGGGGGTGGGGATTTCTTTCGTCTTTTTGACCGACCGGGAAAGCGCATTCCCCACTCCGGCATGCGGGCGAATTATCATCGACAGGGACCGTGTCTGACGGAAGTTAGCTACTCGGGGCAAATCCACGGGACGGGTATCGAGCACCGGTCGACGGTGAGCCTGAGTCGTCGTGACGATATGACGATCGGAACCTATCGAATTCGAATGGATGTTGCTCGGCCGGTGGAGTTTTCCCGCTTCGTCATTTTTCAAATCGGTGCGGATACCTATTCGTCATCCGGTGAAAAGGAAATGGCAGTGGGAGACGTCGACGGCCTTTTCAGGGAATGGAAAACGGAGTGGGGCGGAAACGGTTACCGGACGGAGCCGGTTTCGATCGAGGGGGAAATGCCCTGGGCTTCCCTGCATGCGACGGCGGGCGGAAGCGGGCATGAGCAGAAGGGCGGAGCCTGGGGAAATCGGGGCGTCGTGATCCGGGAGTGGCGTGCGCGCCTTGGTGGGAGGGAAGTGCGGCCCTGCTTTGCCGAGCGCGGTCTGGACCTTCGCGGAGGGCGAAAGTCATCGACACTCGATTTGGTTCCGCCTGCCGATATCACGAAGCTGGAGAAAGGGGATTTCGTGGAAGCGACAATCGAGCATATCATCGTTCCTGCAGCGCTGGAGGATTACTACGGACCGAATGAGGAATTGCGTGGCGCGTTGCGTGACAGCGCGAATACGTGGAAAATGATATTTCGGCAGGCGAGGGGGGATCAGAGAAAAGTCCGAATGGAGACAGGAACGCTGCACCGTTCCCATCCTGACATTCGTATCACAGCAGAGGACGGCGTAGCCGCTTTTACGGTATCGGATGGGCTTGGGTATGTCCCGGTGACGGTTCCGGGATTGAGATCGCATGACGAAGGTCAGCTGTTCGTGAATGGTAAGTTGCTGGATCAAAGCGTGCACGGAAAAGATTTCTGGCAGACGGATTTTGACCCCGCTAGTAAAACGTGGAGCCGGACATATAACGTGCTGTTGCACGACGGGACAGAGACGGAATTTCGGTTCTCGACTGAGTGAGGGAAACGGGTTCCGGAAAATGTAGCCGCGCTCGCAAGAGCGTGGTCGAGATGGCAGTTCTGAAATCGGCCACCGTCTTGCGACGGCGGCTACGAGGTCCTGTCGACGTGTCCTCGTGTGAT
>JAKSBG010000346.1 GCA_022361255.1 Verrucomicrobiales bacterium | reverse complement strand
GCTGGCTATGCCTTCGAAGGTTCGAATCCTTCCCTGCCCCCTTTTAAACACCCGCCTCCGACACGTCGGAGGCGGGTGTTTTTGCGTATAGGTTCCTGGAAAACGGTCGACAAGGAATCTGATATGAAGCCAGTCCGGGCGGGCGAGGGGATTTGTTAAATGGAGGGTGCGTAGCAAAAGAATACGAAGATCATTTTGTCAGGTTGCCATTTCCTCATCTCTCCCACCTACTTCCCGAATTTCTCCGACCTCACGATTCGGTAGCGATAGTAGCGTTCGAGAGAATCGGGGTCGGGGCGGGTGGCGAAATCGGGAACGGGTTCCTGCTCCAGGTCGAGATATCGCTCGATGATGCGGTGGCCCCGGTGTTCGGAGAGGATGACGTCGTTCGTTTCGTCCCATCCTGCGAAATCGGTTCGGTCGGGGGAACCTGTCTGTCGGATCCGTTGGGCGCGGACGTGCACGCAGTAGGCATTCGACCGGGTCGTGAGACGTGCATACAGGTTTGCATAAGGACGCTCGCGGGCATCGTCTCCGACGAGCCGGTGGTCGCTTTGGTAAGTGCCGTCGGCGAGCTGTTCGGCCGAAGGGGTGTAGCTGCCGAGTTTCGAAAAGGCGGCCTTTTCTCCGCCGGGGGGACCGGGGATGAGCGGGAGATCGCAGATCTCGCTGGCGGTTCGGAAAAGGGTGGGTTGGTCAGGGTTCTCGAAGGTTTTCCACCAGGTGTCGAGAGTCGCATCGGGGAGGATCGCGGCCCGCAGGGAAATCTGCTGAAGCGTTCCTCCGTAGGGGTTGTCCCGCCAGTGGTATCCGCGGCCGCGACCGAAGTTCGCTTTGTGGTCTCGCGCCCATTGGTTGGGCACACAGAGAAGGGTTTCCGATTCGAGAATTCCCCGCAGAGCGGTGTTCCGTTCGACGTGCCGGAACGGGAGTATCTGGTGATTCAGATTTACTTTTCCCCGGGTCGAAAATTTCTCACTGATCATCCAGGGTTCGACTACGGGCATCCAGAAGAGATCGAGCAGGAGATGATCGGCGGGCAGGGTGGATGTCCCTCCGCCCGGATGCCGGGGGATTCCCTTTCCCTCCACCTGAGGTCGAAACAGAAGCGTTCGCCACCGTTCTCCGCTCCGGGTCCCGACGGGCAGTGAGCCGAAGATCCCGGGGGAGCAAACGATGCGGTTGGGGGTATGGAGGGACGGGAGGATGCGATGTCCTCCGGAGTCGGGATAGGGCCGGATCCGTCTTTGCAGGCGCCAGTCTCCCCCGGTGGGACTGACCGACGGGGGATAGAAATCCTGATCCCGGTTTTGCAGGTAGTGGCCGTTTCCTTCGTTCGGTTTGTTGATCCACGAACCGGGGGTGGAAAGGTAGTATCCGGAATCGAAGTCCCCGTAGCGTTGGGAAGGTTGGAGAAGGCAGGCCAGCGCCGGCTGGCGATCATCGCGGACTCCGAAGGTCCGCGCCTGCTGCCTGTCGTAGTCAAAAGTGGCGCCGGGAGTTCTGCGGAAAAAGCTGTGTGCCATCCGGGAGGAATCGTAGAACTTGTGAGGAACGAACCATTCCCTGTCTTTCTCCTGCGCCGTCCGCGTCATCAGGAAACGACTGTCCAGCTCGCGAACTGCGACGCTTTGCACGAGGTCATCCGGGACGATTGGGGAGGGCAGGTCGCCCGGCGAAAGGGCCATGCGGCCGATTGATGCGGTTTCGGGATTGGCTCCGTCCCATCCGAGGCTCCAGAAGGCCATGGGATTGAGTCGCGGGAATGGAGCAAAGCGCTCTGTCTCCGCGGTTTGTCCCCCTGCGAGGGCGGGGGACTCAACCGAGAAAGCGGGAAAGTGGATGTCGAATTCCTGGACGAGCTGCGGCCCGGAGGTTTGCGAGGCGGAACTTTCGTTCTCCGAGTCGGCACCGGGTGAGTAGATTCGGAGGCCAATGGCTCCCTCGTCCATCTCGACGGTGTCCGATACTTTGAACGGGGCGGTCACGTAGGGATAGCGGTGGTATCTTTCGGAACCGGAATAGTGACGGTCAAGCGAAGTGACGCGGCCTGCCGCGAGAACATTTTGCCCGTTCTTCCAGAGTGGGTCGGAGTCGTCGTTCCACAGAGAAATTTCTCCGGGGAGAGTGACTCCCGCTGCCTGGAAAAAGGAAGGCATTTTGAAACCGCCGAGAAGGTGATCCTGCCGCGATCCGGATGCCCGGGACGAATACCACGTGGTTGCGTCCGGTTCTCCGATGCTGAATCGAGGTCGGGTTTTCCACCCGAATTCCGGCAGGGTGTGATGGAGATCACGGAACGACATCCCGTTCACTTCGATGTCGAGGATCAGGTCGGGATGGATTCCCCCGTTTCCGAGGGCGGGGCAAACCAGGCTCCAGATGATCGCTGCCTGGACAAGACGTTCCCCCTCCCCGAGGCGGGTGACTTCGGCGTCTTTCAGAAAGCGTCGGTCGAATTTCCCCTCCGGCATTGCCTGCACGTAGTCAGGATCGAGCCACGCCAGTTGCCAGTTCCAGTGTTTCGGGTCAAATGCGACTTCGACGAGCTCGGGTTGGGAATCCGCGAGACGGTGCATCCAGCGCGGCCAGGTGGTCCGGTCGTCCCTCTGGACTGAGAGAGGCAGGGGAGGGAAGTTGCTGTATAAACGAGCTGCCCGATTCCCCCGTTCCGGCGTCGCCCCCGGATTGGCCTGACGCCAGACTCCTCCCCCCGTGCCGTCGCCCCCGTCGGCGCAGGCGATCACCTGGACGGCCGTTTCCTGCAAGGTGTAGAATCTCCCCGCACCCCTCGTAACGATTCCCCCGGGATGGGAAATTTGAATCGGAGTGACCTGTCCGTGTCCTTTGTGAACTTCACTCCATGTCGGATTGACCTCACCGGGATTCCCCGATGGGTCGATACGGCCGTTCGTGTAGGTGAGGTGGTCCGACCGGTTTTCATCGGCGGGAAAGCGCGCCCACGGAGAGTCGGGGGCAAACAGCGCATCGTCGTGAAGATTTGTGCTCCGGATGGTATCAAAGATCCCGGTGAGAATCTGCAGACGTTCCGCCTTTTCATACTTGTCGGAAAAGCGTTTGCCGACCCCGGGCATCCTCTCTTCCAGCTGCCGGTCGAGATAGCGAAAGAGTTCCCGGTTGCGGGCGATTTCCTCAAAGTCAGCGGTCGGGCTGTCGGCGTTTTTGCGCTGGAAATGAAATGCTTTTGCGCCGTCCGGTTCCGCGGAAGGCAGTTCTGCGCACCAGCGAATCGCATCATCCATCGCCGTGCGGCGGGGGCGGTCCCCGGATCCGGCGGTTTCCGATGTCGGCCAGATACTGACCCGGGGCAGCCCGCCGAAGGTGGTTTCGGGGGAGACGCTGTCGACGGTGAGAAAGAATTTCGCTTTCTCCAGAAAATCAGCGGAATCCGCCCGATCGATACCGGGAAAGGTTCGAATCTCCCGGTCGGAGGTCATCAAAAGATCATCGACCGATGGATAGAGCGGATCGTGATCGACGACGATCCCGTTTTTCTCGACTCCGTGCCATTCCGGTGTCGCGAAAATGCCGTTCGCCTTTCTCGACGCCACCTTCGGGACGATCTCATACAATTGCTGGATTTCGTGATGCTTCCCATCCGTTCGAAACAATCCTTCCTCATCGGGAAAGAAGAGGGGGGCGAGTGAGGTGGTCGCCGGGTGTCCATCGTAGTGCTGCCATTCATTGTGGTATGCGGGATAGCCGGTCATGGCACGATCGAACGAGCCTCCGGCAAAAGGCGCACCCAGCGCGATTCCCCCGGCGTGAATATTCGGATTCAGCTTGCAGGATTCGTCGTCCGTCCAGAAAGCAAATCTCGCGATCATTCGGTTGTTCACACTTGCTCGGGATCCGCCGCTCCAGGGAAGGAACTCGCCCTCCGGGTTGAGGGTTCCGAGGGTGGAGTCTTCGAGCTGGTAAATCCACTTTACCGGCATCGGGAGTGCATTGCCGGACCCCTGGACGACGAGCTCTTCCCGATGGTTGAAATGGAATCCCTCGATCCGGTAGCGATCCTTCGCCTCAGGACTCGCGATCGGATAGACGCGTCGGCCGTCCTTTTGATACGGCTCATTGATATCGACATAGACTCCGGGCCGATCTTCCCATTTTCCGTTCTCCAGATCGTCGAAGTCGGTCGTGAGGAGGGCACGCTCATCGCCCTCGATCATCGTTTCGTCGGAGTAGAGTTTGAATGCACCGGCAAAGTTTCCGCCTTCGTCCCACGTCCTTACGACCCCCGGTTGCGAGGCCCATCCGGATTCTTCCGCTTCCGTCGCGGCGCGAAGTTGGGCAATGACGAGGTCGACGGCGTCGTCAGCGACAACGTCGACGGAAAGAGATTCCGAGGAGCGAACCTCCGTCTCGTGGCGTGTGCCCGATTTCGACAGAAAGGCGATGGCCAGCAGAGCCAGAATCGCCACGACAGCAAGCACCGCAACCAGCGCCGCCCCACGGCAGTTTCTCGCGAGCCTGAATTTCCTCCTCTGAATCAACATCGCAAGAAAGAAATACAATGTAAATACATGTAAATACAATGTAATTTTTCACTTTTTGACTCTCTGGGAATGAGACTGATGAAACGGTACAGGGCACCGCCTTGCTGTTGAGTTGACTGGCTCGTGCGGCTACTGCCGGATTTTTCCTGAGACGAAACGCAGAGGCGTCCCGCCAGCGGCTTGACGGGGATCGGTAAATCCGAAATTCTCGATTCCATGTTTTTTCGTCGTTTTGACCGTCTGCACGTGTTTCAGCTGCCTTCTCTGTTGTTCGTTCTTTTTACGATTTCCCCGTCTCAGGCCGAAGAGCTTTCCCGGATTGCGCCGGAGGATGTGGGAATTGATTCGGAAAAGCTCAGCGATATGTCCGCGTGGATCCGGTCGGAGAATCTCGATGTCCGGTCTCTCGTGCTGCTTCGTCGGGGGAAGCTCGCTCTGGAATGGTATTCCGCCGATGTCACTCGCGATCACAATCACAATCTGTATTCCGTCACCAAGAGCGTAGTCGGTCTGCTGGCCGGCATTGCGGTTGATCAGGGGAAAGTGCCGGACGCGGAAACGACGGTCGGAGAGTTGCTCCCCGGAGCGAAAGGCAAACCTGCCGGCGGTGTTACCCTTGCGCAGTTGCTCACGATGCGCAGCGGACTACCGGTTTCCCGGGGCAACCTTCCGGGAGGCGCGGAGCGGGAACTGTTCGACCGGGTCAATGCCGCCGCGGATCGCACCTCCCTGATTCTGAATGATCTCGATTTCGCAACGGAACCCGGGAAAGCCTTTGCCTACAACAATATCGATCCTCAGCTCGTGGCCTCCGCCATTGCCGCCGCAGCCCGAGAACCATTCTCCCGTTTCGCGGAAAAAAATCTTTTCGAGCCGCTCGGATTCCAAAACGCGGCCTGGATGTTTTCCGATTCTACGGGTCAGGTTCCCGGCGGGTACGGGCTCCGCCTTCGCTCGATCGATCTCGCGAAGCTCGGGCAGCTGGTGCTCAATCAGGGAAGCTGGAACGGAACCCGGCTTATCAGCAGCGAGTGGATAGAGGCCTCCACCAGCGATCAGACCGGAACGGGATACGGCTACTACTGGTGGCTCGATCGTTCCCGGGGAGTCGTCGGAGGAAAAGGGGTGCGTGGACAACGTCTTGAGATTGTGCCCGCTCTGGATCTCGTCTTCGTTGTGGCGGCCGAGCTTCCGCCCGCTCGCGTTGCGCCGGTCACGAACCGGCTGTTGCGTGATTTTGTCCTTCCTTCCGTCCGGGCATCCGGGAAGGAGAGTCTACCCGAAAATCCCGAAGCAATCAGTCGGCTCGAAGCAGAACTTGCCGAAGCTGCCCGGTTTCGCCCTGCCTCACGCGAGGGGCTTCCCGGGTTCCGGCTGCCAAAGTGAGGCGGGGTTTTTCTGCGCGCGACTGCGCCGCGAGTCACATTGACAAGCGGGGGGCAACCTGTGCGGAATGAAGGCATGATGCGATTCTTTCTCCTTGCAATTTTCACCTTCAGCCTGAGCCTGGGCGCTGCCGCGGAGAAAGCGGTCACCGATATATCGGACCGGAGGGAACTCTTCGTCGAGAGTGGGCTGGTCGATGAAATGAAGGGCGATGCCAGCCTGCGCCTGCATCAGCCGGTAGCACGGGAAGTTGTGCTGGAGCACAACGAAGCGTGGGAAGGAACGGGCAGCGGATACCACAGTGTATTCAAAGACGGCGACCTCTATCGCATGTATTACAAGGCCTGGCACATCGAAGTGAAAGACGGCAAATTTATCACGAATCGTCACCCGCTTTTTTGCTGCTATGCGGAAAGTGATGACGGAATCGTCTGGCGAAAACCGAACCTGGGAATCCACGACTTTGAGGGATCGAAGGAAAACAATATCGTCATCACGAGCGGATCGGTCGGAGATCTCAAAGTGGACGCGGGACACCCTGCGGTGTTTCGGGATGACAATCCAAACGCGTCACCGGAAGGGAAATACAAAGCCATTCTCCGCTCTTCCGGGAAATCAGGTTTGATTGTTTTTCAGTCCGCCGACGGCATCAACTGGTCTTCTCTGAGTAAGAAGCCGATCCTGTCCGGCGTGGGAGCGTTCGACTCCCAGAACCTCGCTTTCTGGGATCCGACGATCCGGAAATATCGTGCCTACTGGCGTGCGTTCAGTGCCGGGGTCACAAATGAGAAAGAGTGGAAACCGGGTGGCTACCGGATCATTCGCACGGCGACTTCAGACGACCTCGAAAACTGGTCTCCGCATCAGGATTTGCGGTATGAAAACTCTCCGGCGGAGCATCTTTACACGAACCAGGTGAAGCCCTATCACCGTGCTCCGCACCTGCTGATCGGATTTCCGACCCGGTATGTGGATCGCGGCGCCTCTCAGTCGATGTCCGAATTGCCGGATCAGAAAGAACGCGAAACCCGGGCCGCGGCAAACAAGCGGTATGGGTATGCCGTTACCGAAGGACTGCTCATGGCAAGTCGCGACGGGGTGCATTTCAAGCGGTGGAATGAAGCTTTTCTTCGTCCCGGAGAGGAGCGCCCCGGCACCTGGCACTACGGTGCGCAATATGCCGGATGGCATGCCGTCGAGACAAAGTCCGCTCTGCCCGGTGCGCCGAACGAACTCTCGCTATACGCGACGGAGGGTTACTGGCATGGCAAAGGCAGTTCCCTGCGGCGCTACACACTGCGGCTCGACGGTTTTGTTTCGGTTCACGCCGGTTGGGAAGGCGGCGAGCTGCTCACCAAGCCGATTGCTTTCACCGGTGACCAGTTGAGTCTGAACTTTTCCAGCTCTGCGGCGGGTGATATTCGGGTGGAGATTCAGGGGGAAGACGGAAAGCCCATATCCGGTTTTACGGAAGAGGACTGCGTGCCGCAATTCGGCGACACTGTCGACCGGATCGTGCATTGGAAAAACGGGCCGGACGTGAGTGACCTCGCAGGTCGCACTGTGCGATTGCGGTTTGTTCTGAAGGACGCTGATCTGTATTCTTATCAGTTTCAGAAATTGCCGTGATCTTTCGACGGAGGATCTGGTAGCAATCTTTTCCGAATATTCCGCATTGCGATGAAGAAGAGGCGTTCGCATGTTGGGTTGAATTATTCTTCCTGATGCCTACTCGAGCCCACGTTGTTTTCTGCCTGAAATTACTAGGTGTTGGCGTGGCGGGGGCGATCATTGCGCTGCTCTCGGTTGGGATTTATGCGTTGAATCAAAAGCCCGATCTCAAAATATGGCACACGGCTCATCTGGATGAGGAGTTTACCGCGAAAAGCGGGGTTTCGAGCTTTTCGGAATACCTTGAGCTGGAAGACCGGTTGTTTGCTCAGTTGGGGGAGAAGGTGCTCGACCGGATCGACCCGGAGGATGAGCAACCGGTCAATCGCTATCACCGCGGTAGTTTCGTTGACGCCGGCGGGTATGATCAGAACTGGAATCGCAGTTACGAATGGCCGGAGCAGGAATCCGGTCCGAACTGTGGCGTGCTTCTGATTCACGGTCTCTCGGATTCTCCCTACAGTTTGAGAAGTATCGGAAACTCGCTTCATGCAAAGGGAGCCCATGTTCTGGCGCTTCGGGTTCCGGGGCATGGCACGGCTCCCTCCGGGCTCGTGCGAACCAGGTGGAAGGACATGTCGGCGGCAGTCGAGCTGGCAATGGTTCATCTCAAAAGCCGCGTTGGTGACAAACCGCTTTTTATTGTGGGCTACTCCAACGGCGGTGCTCTTGCGGTTCGCTATGCCCTCACTTCTCTGGAGCGGGAGAGCCTGCCCCGTGTCGCGGGTCTGGCGTTGATCTCACCTGAGATCGGGATCACTCCTGCTGCCGCTTTTGCCGTCTGGCAGGGCAGGATTGGTGGTTTGTTAGGTTTGAGCAAGCTGAAGTGGAACGATGTGGGGCTGGAGTATGATCCCTACAAATACAATTCCTTTCCGGTCAATGCCGGAGACCTCGCGCATCGGCTCACGGAGACCAACCGGCTCTCCATTCGGAAACTGGCAAAAGCGGGGAGGTTATCTGATTTTCCGGAGGTGATTGCTTTTCAGTCTGTCGTTGATTCCACGGTCAGGGCGACAGCTCTGGTCGAGGATCTCTTTTTTCACCTTCCTGAGAACAATCATGAACTGGTATTGTTCGGGCTGAATCGACGAGTCGGTTTCTCTCCGCTCTACAAGGAGGATCCGGCCGATCAGTTGAAGGCACTGCTGGCTCAACCGGGGAGGTCATTTGATCTGACCGTCCTGACTTCCCGGACGGATTCCGAATACGAGGTGATTCTGAAGCAATGGCCGGTTGGGAAGAATGTTCCAACGGAAGAGGAAACGCCCTTTCGTTGGCCTCCGGAAATTTACTCTCTGTCTCATGTCGCCCTGCCTTTTTCCCCCGACGATCCGATCTACGGAAAGAAAAAAGAGTCCGGCATTTCCCTGGGGCATCTTGACTTGCGCGGGGAAAAAGGCGCTCTCCGGATTTCCGGGAATGATATGATGCGATTGCGATGGAACCCGTTCTATCGCTATCTCGAGTCAAGAACGCTGGAGCGGTTCGGGCTGGCGGAATTACTGATTAATCCCTGATGAAAAGCAGGCCGGCTACGAGTAGGTGAGGGGAACTTGGTAGCACCATTGGGATTCGCTCTTCACGAAAACGCCATTCCTTTCTTTTTCATTCGCAGCTATTTTTTCTTTCAGGCAATTCGATCAACGGGTCGATTCCATTCGCTGCACATAGCATTTACCCGAACCATGATTTGCGACATTCCCTATCTTGATGACGGACACGAGCGTCATGTTCTCGATATTTATCAACCGGAGGTCGCGGGGGAAATGGCGCTGCCCGTTGTCTTCTGGATTCACGGGGGAGGCTGGACGGAGGGAGACAAGGGCGAGGTGGGGATGAAACCTAGAGTCCTCACCGAGCGCGGCTATCTGTTTGTTTCGACCAACTACAGGCTCCTTCCCGATGTCTCTATGGATGCGCTGATTTCAGATGTCGCCGCAGCGATCGGCTGGGTTCATCAAAATATCGGAGAATACGGGGGCGACCCGCATCGCATCATTGTGGGCGGACATTCCGCAGGTGCCCAGCTCGCTGCGCTTCTCTGTATCGACGAGCGGTACCTTGCGAAACACGGAGTTCCGCTTTCCGATCTGAGAGGTTGCCTCCCGGTCGACGGCGACACCTATGATTTGCCAAAGGTGATCGCAACGGCGGAGTTTCGTGCTCAGCTCTACGGTGGTCCTCTGCCGGATTTCGGACACCGTCAGAAATTCGGAAACGATCCGGAAAAGCACGTCGACTTCTCCGCCGTAACCCATGTTGCGGAAGGAAAAAACATACCGCCCTTTCTCATTCTCTATTTCTCCGGAAACTCCGCGACAGAAGCGCAGGCCAGTGCCATGACAAATGCACTCGAATCTGCAAATATACCGGTAACGGCGTATGGGAAGAGTGACACCAATCACATGCGACTCAATGACGATCTCGGCAGGGAAGGGGATCCCGCGACAGGAAAGTTGTGGGAGTTTCTGGATTCGTTAGAGAGTTCCTGGTAGCCTTGCCTGATGAGACTCTGCATCGCTCTTGTCCTGGTGGTTCTATTCGCGGTTCGATCGGAGGCGGATGAAAAGGGGGAAAGCCGGGAGGTGTTTGCCCCGGCAGGCGGGAAATGGCCGGGCTGGCTCGAAAATCGGAAAGACCCGGTGTTCGGGAACAGGGTGACAGGAATTGTCGGGGAGCCGGGAACGGAAATCGGGGAAACCGGTGTTCGTTGGGGGCGCCCGGCGCGGCACATTTACAGTTCGGTCCCGGCCTGGGACTGTTCGGATTCGCTCTTGGCAATCAGAAATGCGGGAGCGACGAAGATTGATGGCTCAGGTGCGTGGGAATGGTTGTTGCTCGATGGCAAAACTTTTCAACCCGCCGGTTCTATTGGTGCACCATTTACGGAATTTCGATGGTGGAATACGAAGCAAAAACAAATGCTTCTGGTTACTTCGGAATGTCTCATAGACTATGATCCGGTCGCTGACAGGAAACGGATCATCGAATCTTCGGTGCCGCTTTTTCAAAAATACGCGGAGATCGGGCTCGCCTCACAGGGCAATCTTCCGAATGACGATGCGGAAATTGTTCTCCTTGGAAAGAAGAGTGGCGTGGAGGAAAGTTTTCTCATTCTGTTTTCTTTCGTTGAAGATCGCGTCCTGAACGAGTTTTCGCTTCGTGCTCCCCGAATTGACTACGCGACGATTTCGCCAAAAGGGAAATGCATTGTAGTGAACGGCGAATTCGAAGCCGGGAAGCCGGATCGCACGAGAATCTTTGATCGAAGCGGAAAACCGACCGGTTCAGACTGGGATCCGTACGGGACGCCGTCGCATTACGATTTGGCAGTTGATGAGAACGGTCGGGAAATTGCGGTGGGGGTTGCCAAAACCGTTCTGGAGAATATTCCTGCCGGATCCGTGATTGCACGAGATTTGGAATCGGGAGAGATTCGCCTACTTCTTCACGGTGGCTATGCCATGCATATCAGCTGCCGGAATCACAGAAATCCCGGATGGGCATTTGTTAGTTACGGGGAGGTGGATCCGGCGACATATCCTCCCTTTTCCAACGAGTTGGTTGCAGTCCGCACGGACGGTTCCGGAGAATTTCACCGCTTGTGCCAGTTTGGTCGTGTCGGTGACGACTATTGGACCCAACCTCAGGCCGCTTCTAACAGTTCCGGAACACTTGCCGTATTTGCGACAAACAGGGGGAATGCCCGAAGCAAAGCGGAGGCAGCGGTGGTGGAAACCGGTATCGAAATGGATTGACGCTATTGCAGCGGGAAGGAGTTGCGATATAAGTTTCGGCAGATGCGCATTCTTTCGTATTACCTTCTTTCCGTCCTGCTTTTGCCGGTTTTTCTCGCGACTCCGGCCTTTTCGCAATCGTCCTGGAGCGACGATCTGCAGCGTTACAGTCCTACCTTGCAAGTGGAAGCACCGCAGGGGTATCAGGAGTTTCCCACGCCGGGTGGAAACGGTGGTGCGCGAAATCATCCGGGGGCGACGACTCTGGAGCTGGTCGGATTTGTGGAGAAGAGCGGGGTCCGCTACTATCTTACGGTTCAGGCCCAGGATCGATGGTTTGAGACGGGTGGTGAACCATCCTGGGTGGTGATCACCGGCGGTGGAGTGTTCCCGGAAAAGCCGCCTCTGCTGTCGCGTGGGCCGGGGACTGATCCGGATACGGGTGAGGAGGTGACCATCGAGCTGTATGAAGAAACGGTGCAACTGGCAAATCAGGTCACGTGGCCGCTGCCGGTTTCCGAAACGGTTGACGTAGTTCTCCCCGTGAAAGTGAAATCGTCCGCTGACCTCGGCGGCGGAAAATGGAACGCGGTATTCACGGTCTATCCGAATTTCGATTCCAACATTGGGAAATTCGGCTTTGCGACCCCGTCCTTCAAGCAAATGAGCAGTGGCACGGAACAAGTCCGGAGAATGTTGATCTCCAAACCGTCCGCTCGCGAGTTTAGCGTAACCGGAAATTCGCAGGGCCCGAGAATAGCATCTGTCCTCAAGCCCGGAGTGATGTTCAACGGTTCCTTCCGCGGCGGAAAACTGTTCCGCTTGAAAGCCGGCGATATCTGGCCCGCCATTGTCGCTTCGTCCCGTTTTTCACCTCCCGCATTCCGGAAGGTTCTCGGACAGATGCAGTTTCATGTGCAGGCAACCACCCTCGACGGCGAGCAGGTCGCCCTCGATTTTGTTCCTGACAAAATCCTGGGAGCGGATTTCACCGACTACAATCTCATCGCGCAGATGGGACCGCCCTTTGATGATCAACAGGGATTTCCGGAATGGACTATGAGCGAGTGGTCCATCGTCGTTCGTTCGGATCAAACCATCCGCATGGTGGCGCCTCTCATGGAAGGTCGTGGCGCAGCAGGAATGCTCGAGCTGGAGAGCCTGGAGCTCGGTCCGGGCTACGAAGAGGAGATCGAACTGATGAAAACGTTCTACGAAAGGCTTCCCAATCCGGTTCCCGCTCCCCCCGGGATGCAATCCATTCTCAAATCAAAACTGGGCCCCGTTCCCGACAGCATGAAAATTTCTCCCGAAGAGCAGGCGGCTCAGATGGGAGGGTTCTAACAAAGATACAGAAGTGACCGAATGAAATTTCGCATCCTGCCCATCTGCCTGTTTTTCTTTTCCGCCTTCTCCCTGATTCAGGCGGAAGACGCTGTTCTCGAACCGGGGGAGTGGTTGAAGCTGGTTCGTGATATCGAGTCCGGAATGGAAGACGGAGAGTTGATGGGGCTGGCTGTTCCTCTTCTCCGTTGCCCGAAGCTGGATAAAAAGTGGGGCGAGCCACAGTGGGTTCGAAGGTCAAAGAACGGCGGCTACTCCATCCACTACGCGGATCCCAACCAGGCTTTCGAGCGAATCATCATCGTTGGCTCGCCCGATCCGATTCCCCGTCTCGCATCCGTTCCGGACGAAGAGGTGACTGCGATGGTTAACGATGAACTGGGGGTCGTGAAAAAGCCGCAGGCCGGCAAGTCTGCGAAGGTGAAATGGAGCTCGCCTGACGGCCCTGTCAAAACAACCGTTCGCTATTTTCGTCTCTCATCCGGTGGTGGCGCCGACGGTCCGCTCGACATGACGGATACCATCCAGATCACGAGTGGCGGAAAGACAGGATACTACGTGATATCCGTTGAAACCGTATCCAGGAATATGGAAAAGCGTCTCCGCGAATTTGCGATCCAATAGCGCGACCCAACCCTGTTTGTCGAGTGATGCAACAGGGTAAGGTCAGTGACTGAACCCTGTTAAACCTTTGTCAGGAAATTGAAATGAATTTGAAACCCCTTTTTTCCGTTCTATTGCTTCTCCCGTTTTTCGTTGTCCTCAGCGGTTGCTCTGACTCTAAGCCAGGCACAACCGAACAGCGTTCCGGAAAGCCTGTTGCCTACGCGGCGAATTACCCCCTCTACTACTTTGCCCAACGAATCGGGGGTGATCTTGTTGATGTGCGGTATCCCGTCGATCCGGAAGGGGATCCCGCTTTCTGGAAGCCGTCAGATGAAGTGATTGCCGCGATGCAGAAGGCTGACTTGATCATCCTGAACGGTGCCACCTATGAGAAGTGGCGAAGCACGGTGACGATTCCGGTTTCCACTGTCGTGAACACAAGCATCGTTTTCTCCGGAGAATACATTGAGACGGAAGGTGTCGTTCACACGCACGGATCGGGCGAGGCCCACTCTCACGGGGAGACCGCATTCACGACCTGGATGGATCTGCAGCAGGCTATCTGGCAGGCGGAGGAAATCTGTGTCGCAATGATAGAGCTCCTCCCGGACCGGGAGTCGGAAATTCAAGGGCGGTTTGATGCGCTTGCGGATGAAATCGAAGCCTTGCACGTGGAGTTTCAGGAGCTGGGGAAAATGATCGGCGATACACCATTGGTAGCGTCGCATCCGGTGTATCAATATTTCGCGCGGCGCTACGGTCTATCCATTGAGTCCGTGCACTGGGAGCCTGACGCTGTTCCCACTGGAAAATCGGTCATCGAGCTGGATGATATTCTCGAAGTGCACCAGGCAAAGTGGATGTTGTGGGAGGACGAGCCGGTCGCGGAGTCGGTCGAGCTTCTCAGCAAGAAGGGGATTGAAAGTATCGTTGTCTCCCCGTGCGGCAATGTTCCGGCAGAGGGAGACTGGATGACCGTGATGCGCTCCAATCTGGAGCAGCTGAAGCAAATTCAGTAGCCGCGCTCGCAAGAGCGTGGGATGTGCGTTCGGAATTCCAATCGCCTTTGGGCCACTTTCCTTCGAAGGCGGCTACGTTCGGGGATTCTACCCTTTCAGCTGCTTCGCCAGGAACGGGGCTGTCCGGCTTTCCTTTATCTGACTCACTTCCTCGGGCGTTCCGGCGGCGACGACTGTTCCGCCGTTTTCTCCTGCTTCCGGACCAATCTCGAGCAGGTGATCGGCCTCCGCCATGATTTCGAGATTGTGCTCGATCACGACGACCGAGTTCCCTTCGTCGACGAGCCGATGCATCACGTCGAGGAGGCGCTTCACGTCACTGGCATGCAGCCCGATGCTGGGCTCCTCGATGAGATACAGGTTCGATGTCGGTTTCCGGTTCTGGCGAATCCTTGCATTGGCGGACCGGCCCACGCCACGCGTGAGTTCACTGACGAGCTTGATGCGCTGAGCCTCACCTCCGGAAACGCTCGGACTGGGTTGCCCGAGTCGGAGGTAACCGAGGCCGGTGTCATTCATCAGACCAAGTGTCCGGGAAATTTTGGGATGGCCGGAGAAAAATTCGGCTGCCTCCTCGATGGAGAGCTCCATCACGTCGGCGATAGATTTTCCGTTGTAAAGAATCTCCAGTGTTGGCGTATTGAAGCGACGTCCATTGCATTCCTCACAGACAACATAGGTCGTTGGGAGAAAATTCATCTCCAGTTTGATCTGGCCGTTCCCCTTGCAGGTTTCGCAGCGTCCTCCCTCGGTATTGAAGGAAAAACGAGAGGCCGTGTAGCCCCGGGCGCGGGCTTCGGGGAGCTGAGCAAAGACCTTGCGAATCTCGTCGAAGACCTTGACGTAGGTTGCGGGAGTGGAGCGGGAAGTTTTCCCGATGGGCGACTGATCGACCTCGTAGACAGCTTCGAGTTGTTCGACTCCTTCGATCGACTTCCAGGCCTTTTCCGGAGCTCTCGTGCGGGCTTGCTTTTTCTTTGCCGGCTTCTTCAGTTTTGAATCGACCGCCGGTTTGAGGACGCCGCGCATGAAGCTCGACTTTCCGGAACCGGAGATGCCGGCGATCACGGTGAGGTAACCGACCGGGATGCGAACGTCGATGTTCTTCAGATTGTTTGCGTGTGCTCCCTTGATGCGGAGCCAGCCGTCCTTGCGGTTTTTGGCAGGCAGCTTGCGACGCTCCCCGCGCATGGGGTGCTGGATCGGGTCGGAGAAGGCGAGGCGGGTCGGGGAGTTCGATTTCGCGGCGGCCTTCTGGAAGAGCTTCTTCGGATCACCCTGCCAGACGACTTCGCCGCCGAACTGGCCGGCGCCGGGGCCGAGGTCAAGAAGGTGATCGGAGCGGCGGATCGTCTCCTCGTCGTGTTCGACGACGAGAAGGGAATTGCCCTTCGTTTTCAAGGCCGCGAGTGTGTCGAGAAGGCTTTCGTTGTCGCGGGGGTGCAAACCGATGGTCGGTTCATCGAGCACGTAGAGAACTCCGCGAAGGTTCGATCCGAGCTGCGCGGCGAGACGAATTCGCTGGCTTTCCCCGCCGCTCAGGGTTGTAGCGGAACGGTCAAGTTGCAGGTAGCCGAGACCGACTTCTTCCATGAATTTGAGGCGCTGGGTGATTTCCGGAAGAATATCGCGGGCAATCAGCTTTGCCTGCTTTTCGAGTTTCAGACCCGAGATCATTTCCCTCGCGTCGGACACGGACCGCCCTGCAATCTCGTGGATGCCGAGGCCGTCGATGCGAACAAAGCGGGCTACTTCGTTGATTCTTGCCCCTTCACATTCGGGGCAGGGTTCGACGTCGATTTTGTTCCGGGTGCGGGAACGGCGATATTCCTCCCGCAGCTCGGCATCAAGCTGGGACTCGGCGTCCCTTTCATCGGACTTGGTTGGGCGTGCTTCGACCGTTCCATATCCGCGGCAGAGCGGGCACCATCCGTGAGGGGAGTTGTAGGAAAACAGGCGCGGATCAAGCTCTTCGAATGATCGGCCGGTTTCCGGATCGGCCATTTCGGTGTTGGCCACCTGGATGCGGTTGTTGCTGTCAAGATAGCGCATGGTACGCTTGCCGAGACGAAGGGCGGTTTCGACCATTTCGAGGGTGTCTTCCGGCTTGGTTTTCGGATCCACTTCACCGACGATGACGTCGATGCTGTGCTCTTTAAAGCGCGCGAGGCGTTCGAAAGATTCCACTTCCACGAATTGCCCGTCGACTAACAAAGTATCAAATCCCTGTCTGCCCGCCCACTCGGCAATCTCGGTATGGTAGCCCTTTCTCGCTTTCACGAGTGGTGCCATAACTTTGACCGGTTTCTTCTTCGCCGCTTCGCGAATGCGGGAAACAATGGAAGTGATGCTTTGTTTTTCGACGGCTTTTCCGGTGTCGGGAGAAAACTGGGTTCCCACTTTGGCAAAGAGGAGCCGGAGGAAATGCCAGACCTCCGTCACGGTCGCGACTGTCGATTTTCCGCCCCCGCGCGATATGCGCTGTTCGATGGCGACAGTCGGCGGGAGGCCGGCAACCACGTCGATGTCGGGCCGTTCCATCTGCTCGACGAACTGCCGTGCATAGGTGGACATCGAATCGAGAAACCGGCGCTGTCCTTCCGCAAAGAGAATGTCAAAGGCGAGGGTCGATTTCCCCGAACCGCTCAATCCTGTCACAACCACAAATTGCTCCCGGGGAATGGTCACGTCGATGTCCTTGAGATTGTTCTCCCGCGCCCCGAACAGTTGGATGGCGTTTTCCGGTCGTTTGACTTCGTAGAGAACCGGGTCGGATCCCTCCGCCACTTTCAGCTGATCTTTTGCCACGGACGCTCGCGGTGCGAGGTGGCGGGCGAGATGCCGGCCGGTGTGGGAACTCGGATGGGCCGCCACTTCTTCCGGCGTGCCGCAGACGACAATTTCTCCCCCGTCGACACCGGCTTCCGGTCCGAGGTCAATAATGTGATCGGCGCACTGGATGACGTCGAGATTGTGCTCGATCACGACAACGGAATCGCCCGCTTCGACGAGCCGTTCGAAAACGCGCAGGAGCATTCCGGTGTCGTCGAAATGCAATCCAGTAGTCGGTTCATCAAAAATGAGGAGCGCCGTCTTGCCGTCTTTTTTCTGTCGTTTTGGTTTGGAGAGAAGATGCCCGACCAGCTTGAGCCGCTGGCTTTCCCCACCCGACAGCGTGTTGAGGGGCTGGCCGAGACGCAGGTAGCTGAGCCCGACGTCGGCGAGCAGCTGCAGTCCCTCGACGATCTTCGCGGACTTGCGATCTTCTATGGCAAAGAAAAACTCGATCGCCGTGCTGACGGTCATTTCGAGAACTTCGTGGATTGTTTTCTCTGCGAGCTCAATTTCCAGCGCTTCCGGCGTGTAGCGCTTTCCTTCGCACTCCGGGCAGGTCACGTAGAGATCACTGAGAAACTGCATCTCCACTTTCTCATAGCCGTTCCCCATGCAGCGGGCGCAGCGGCCCGCACCGCTGTTGAAGGAAAAATATCCCGGCGTAAGCGAACGGGACTTTCCGTCAGTTGTTTCGGTGAAGAGTTTACGGATCGGTTCAAAAATACCAGTGTAGACGGCTGGAGTGGATCGCGGCGTCTTCGCGAGAGGCGACTGGTCCACCATCACGACCTCGCGAACTTTGCTCACTCCGCTGATCGATTTGCAGGAGCCGACTTCGTCATCGGCGCCGGCGAGACCCATTTCCCGGAGAAGATTTCCGTGCAGAACGGAGTGGATCAGCGTTGACTTTCCGGAGCCGGAAACCCCGGTGACGCAGCAGAAGACTCCCAGCGGGATTTCGACATCAATCTTCTTGAGGTTGTGCTGGGTGGCTCGCTTGATTTTCAGAGAATGATCGAATGTCCGGCGTTTCTCCGGCACTTCGATTTTCTTTTTCCCTGACAAATATTCCAACGTCAGCGCGCGCGGGTGATCCTTTTGTTTGCGTGAGGCATCGGCCGCGGAAAGAATGCCGTCGCCTGCGTAGACCAGTTCCCCGCCTCCGTCGCCACGTCCCGGTCCGATATCGATCAGGTGATCTGCCGCGCGAATGACGGCTTCCTCGTGCTCCACTACTACGATGGTATTGCCGAGGTCGCGGAGGTGCCGCATCACTCCAATCAGCTTTCCGACGTCTCGCGGATGGAGGCCGACGGTAGGCTCGTCGAGAACAAAGAGGGTGTTTGTCAGGCTCGCACCGAGACAGGTCGTCAAATTGACTCGCTCCGTTTCCCCGCCCGAAAGCGTTCGCGTCGGACGGTCGAGATTCAAATAGCCGAGGCCGACTTCGCGAAGAAATCCGAGCCGGTTCGAGACCTCCTCATGCAACATCGTGGCGGTCGTATCCTCCTCGCGAACTTTGATGGTGGAAAAGAACGCGGCGAGGTCATCGATCGAAAGTTGCCACAGCTCGGGCAGGGTTTTGTCTGCGACGCGAAAATTCAGAGCCTCCGGTTTCAGACGGGTTCCCTTGCAAGCTTTGCAGGTGGTGTAGCTACGATAGCGACTCAGGAAAACGCGCACGTGCATCCGGTAGGCGCGCGTTTCCATCCAGTCGAAAAATCCGCGTACGCCGTACCAGGTTCCGTGCTGCCAGGCTTCCTCCGGGTTTCCTCCCTCCCCTTCGATAATCCAGTTTTGATCCTCTTCCGACATTTCATCGAAGGGCTCAATCAAACTGAGTCCGCGTTGGCGGGCGCAGCGTTCGAGGTCTTCCTCGCATTCGTAGTAGCTGTCTCCCTGGAAAGCGCGGACAAGTCCCTCGGCGATGGACAGCGATTTATCGGGCAGGGCCTTATCGACATCGATGCCAATGACGCGTCCGAAACCGCGGCAGGTCGGGCAGGCTCCTGCGGGATGGTTGAAGCTGAACAGGCCCGGAGTCGGGGGCTTCAGTTCCGTTCCGGTCTCCGGCGAAACCCAGTTGCGGGAGAACGAGATCTTTTCCCCCGATTCCGGATCAGCGATCGAAGCAACGCCCTTGCCGAGATCCAGCGCTCGTTCCAATGCCTCGAGAAAACGTGAGCGCCGCGAGGGCGCGACGCGATCCTGAATGACGTCGACTTCGCCGGGAAGGGTTTTCTTTTTGTATTTGTCAGGATCGTCAACGCGATAGGCTTCGCCGAAAATCCAGACGCGCAGGTAGCCCTGCTGCTGGAGAAATTCAAAAAATTCCGCCGGCTTCGTTTTCGCCGGAACGGTGACACCGAAAAGAATCAGGAGAGAGCTGTCGGTCCCGAATCGTTCTTTTGTTTTTCGCAGGATCGACTCCGGTGTGTCCGGCTCAATGACGTCACCCGTGACCGGGTCGTAGCCTTTGCAGAGTCGGGGAAAAAGGAGCTTCAGGTAGTCATTGATTTCCGTGATCGTCCCGACCGTCGAGCGTGTCGTTTTCACCGCGTTCTGCTGCTCGATCGCGATGGCGGGTGGAATGCCGCGAATCGAATCGACCTGCGGTTTGTCCATTCGGTCAAAGAACTGCCGGGTGTAAGGGGAAAAGGTTTCCACGTAGCGCCGCTGGCCTTCCGCATAGAGAGTTTGAAAGGCGAGGCTGGATTTTCCGGAGCCGCTTGGCCCGGTTACGACGACGAATTTGCCCACCGGAATATCGACATCGATACCCTTGAGGTTGTTCTGCCGCGCTCCCCGGACTTCGATGTGCGTGTCGGAAAGGGCTGCCGTCTGTTTCGTGCGTTTCGCCATGGAGAGAGTCGTGGTGAGAGGTTACGCAGGAAGAGCGTGTTCGCACCGGAAAAAGATGACTCCCGGCTTGGAAGCATCGAAAGAAATGTCGGCTTTCAATTAGTGCGTGCAGCACATCGGACCTTCCAGTGCTTCAAGTCTGCGAAACCAGAGAAACTTCCGCTGCAGGAGGGGGAGCGGTTGAAAGGCTTCTGCGTCGCCGGTAATTTGAGAGCCGCTTCGCGAAAGACTCAATTCCTCGCCATTTCGTCTGTAAGACACCTCAAAATCTCCTTCCATTTCGCTGACAAGTCGACGGAATTCGAACCACGGAATTATCCTGTGTCCGATATTTGCGAATTGCTGAATGCCACGGGGTTTAGTTCCGGGGGCCAGGATGTTCGGAGAGGACTCAAGTACCTCTACCAGGTCTGTTTGAAACTGAAACAGGTCGTGTCTTTTCAAAAAGAAATGATTGCTCTCGCCTTCGGAACGAAGGTTGGAATACATGGAGAACGATGTTTGCGTTCGT
>JAKSBG010000165.1 GCA_022361255.1 Verrucomicrobiales bacterium | reverse complement strand
CGTTTCGTAGAATCTTCTGGCGCGCTCCATGTCAGAAACATAGATCTCGAACCAGCCGACCGGGTTGCGTTGTTCACTCATGAAGTGGGATGGGGAAAGCAGAAGCGATATCAGTCAGATAAAATCTTCGTCCGTTGCTCAGTTCTTTTCACCGTTCACCAGCACGGTAAAGCCGCCGAAGGACATCAACTTCGGATCGAAACCAGGCTGAAACCCGGGATTGTTCTCCGGGCACATTTCCTTGATGCGATCGTCCTCCAACACCTTCGCATTGACCTCGTCCCGGTGAGCCCGGTCGCGGTAACCGACAAAGGCAAAGATCACGGTGTCGGTTTCCTCTATTCCGGTCAGCGCAGGAAACGGCCTGCCAAACCCGGGTTCCAGATCATCCCCGACCGTTTCCGTGTAACTGAGAGCTCCGTATTCCAGCCAGACCTTGCAAGCAATTTCGGCTGACTTTCGATACTGCTCCACATTCCCCTTCCGCAGAGGAATGACGTAGCCATCCACATAGCCGACACCGGTCGGGATATTTTTCTTACCCGCCATAGAACATTCAAAAGCTCAGCGCTTTTGCTTCCGGCTCAGCGCTTTTGCTTCCACTTGTCACCGAAAGCCAGAATCAGCAGGCCGGCAGCGGTCATGGAACCAAAGAGGAGGAGGATGTAGAGAAGATCAGGATTCATAGTTTTGCAGATGGAGGCATTATACACAGCAGGGAAAGGTTCGCATCCGGAGAATCCACCGGTCCGATCATCGGGATAGGCTCACGAAAATAACACCTGCTCCAAGTGACAGCGGGGAGAGGGAAGAAATGCCGAAAACCGCGAAGCGGTTTATTCCGACGCACGTCGCACTGCTGTTTGACTCACCGCTCGAAGTCTCTGAACCCTCCTTTCCCTGTTCCTTCACACGCTTTATATCACGTGAGATCTACGACGAAAGCGCCACCTCTTTGACATCCGGCCTGCAGGGATCTCCCAGAGCAATCAGAGTATCCTCCAGAATGTCATAATCGAGTGGTTTGACATGAATGGCATCAATACACCCTGAAGCCGATTTGCGATCACCAAGCAGGTCACTGTATCCAGTCAAGAGAACGACGGGTAGGTCCCCCCGAAGCTCCTTAAGCTGCCCCGCAAGTTCGAGACCGGTCAAGTTGGGCATCATTTGATCTGTCACTACGATATCCACACTGTCAGGATCCCGTCTAAGATGCTGTAGAGCATCGGTTGAGTCACTGAAGGAGGTCACTTCATGCCCCATTTTCATCAGGATTTTCGAGGTCGCTGAAAGCACCATCTTGTCATCATCGACACAGACGATCCTAGGCTTTTCCCGACTCAAATTTTCGCCCACCTTTTCAACACTTGTTGTGTCATCGACGGTGCGCTCAACCCCGTTCGGTGGCTCGCAAACAGCCAACCTGATTGCGACGCGAGTCCCGCAACCTATTTCGCTCTCGATGTCAATATTTCCTCCCGATTCAGCAGTGAATGCATGAACCATCGACATTCCGAGCCCTGTTCCTTCATCTACGGACTTGGTCGTGAAAAACGGATCAAAGATCCGTTTGATGGTTTCTTCACTCATCCCGCATCCGGTATCCGTAATCGAAACTTCCCAGAAATCTCCGGAATCAGCCTGACTCCCGGACTTTTCAATTTCACAGGATACCCGTTCCACCGTGAAGGTCAGTGTCCCGTTCTCGATCCCAATTGCATGGGAAGCATTAAGGCCAATGTTCATCAGTGCCTGTTCCAATCGCTGAGGGGAACAAAAAGTCCAGGCAGAACGCTCAGGCAGATTCAATTCCAGCTTGATATTCGTGCCGATGCTACTTTGTAGAAACCTTGCCGTATTTCTGGTAGTAACGGTCAAGTCCACGAGCGATTTCCCCTCATCTGTCTTTCTCGCAAAGTGAAGTAAGTCATGAACCAGAATAGCGGCCTTTCTGGCGGCCTGTCCGCAAACACAGAGAGCGTCCTTTGCATCATCCAGCGCATTTCTGCTACCGCTTTCAATTTCTGTGACCGCTAACTGCGAGTGCACAATTATCGGCGACAACAGATTATTGAAATCATGGGCGAGCCCGCCCGCGAGAGTCCCAACCGCCTCCATTTTCTGCGCGGATCGAATCGACTCTTCCAATTCTTTCTGCTTGGAAATATTACGAATGCGAAATTGCCACTGCCTGCCTTCCGCCACTTGGAATACAGTGGCAGCAACTGTTGCATCCACTTCGTTTCCGGCTGCGGTTTTGATTTTGAATTCCGTATCCGGCATCGCCCCCCGGACCGCTGATTTCTTTAACTCTGCCTTGAGTTTCCCCGGCTTCAAAAACTGTTTCGTCAGTATGAGAGATTCTGAACTCTGGTTCGGCAATTCAAGCAATTGATCAGCGGCCGGGTTTCGCATCAGCACCCTCATTTCGGCATCTGTAACGAAAATAGCATCGGAAGATTTCTCAAACAAATTTCGGAGACGCAATTCAGAGTCAACCAACTCGGCATGAACTTCCTCCAAACGTTCCTTTGCCCTCACCACATAACGAATACGCAACTGGTGCGCGCCCGCTACCAGAGCGATAAGCAGCATGACGCAGGTGAAAATAAAGAACGGGGTCTGCCACCAGAACAGCCCCCACCGGGCTTGAATCGTTAGTCTATTCGAAGCCTGATTTCCCGTCTTATCAGCCCCTTCCACTTCAATTGTATGAACACCCCGCCCCGGATGAAAAACGGAAAACTCTCCTCCTGCACCAACCTCCCATTCGGAATCGTTGATTCGATATTTGATCTGCGAATTTTCCGGAAACCTGTAACTCAATAAATCAGCCCGGAAACTCACGTGTCTTTCATCAGGATCAAAATAAACACTGACGGGGGATTCCGCCGAAGGAAGGAGTATTCGAGTCTTATCGGATCCAGGGGGATGGTTGATCGTTATCCCGGAGAGAAACAACTTTGGTGCACCTGGATCGAACCCTGAAAGCAATTCAGATTCGGCGACTCTGAAAAATCGCGCCCATCCGCACAGTTGAAGCCCGTCCTTTCCATCATATTCAACCCTGACGAACTCCCGCTTCCGAATATTGAATTCAGTCTCCCCCGGGTATCTGACTTCCATGTTTGACTCCAGGTCGAAAAGGCTCAAAACACTATCTTTTTGAACCACCCATAGATGCCTGTCGGACGATCCGAAACATATCGATTTCACGACGTTATCCTCGTATCCGAGAAGAGTCAGCCTCGTTTCATCAGCGTTTATTGAATACAACCCTCCAGAGGTCGCCAGGTAAATACCCGTGCCATTTTGATTTGGTATCAAATCCCAGGTGTTCTGAAGCGTGGTCCCCAGCGTGAGATCCATTTTCCGGGTTTTCGTATTCCAACGATAAACATGATGCTCTGTTGCGATCCACAGATTCCCGTCGGTCATTGTCATCGCATCCGCCCAATGCCTGATTTCATGCCAAATTTTGAATTCGCCCGTTTCAAAATCATAGGAACACAACTGATTGCGGAGGCAGATCCACAAAAGTCCATCACTGTCCAAATGCGGTGCCAATCGGGTATACTTTTTTCCTTCAGAACCGGGCAATTCGGTAACCAACTCCCATCCCTGACTCACCTCATCAGAATGAACGTCTCCCTCGTAGCGCCATAGGCCACCTGAATGAGCCGCGAGCAGTGTTCCGTCTTTCAGCAATGAAACTCCCATAAGGGAGTCCGCATCTTTCTTCGGATTTCCCGTCATCGCATGACTTCGATTTTTTTCGCAATCGATCCGGCATATTCCCTTGGTTGTGTGTATTAAGGCACCATCGGGCAGGGTGAATAGGGATTGACAGGTTCCGTGATACAAACCGCTCCCACCGTCGTTCCAGTCGGCGTAGACATCCACTTCAAAAGAGGGGATTGAATTCATCACCAATCCATCGTTTTCCGTTGCAATCCAGATTACTCTTTCTGCGTCGACAAAGATATCCTCAACCCCCAGGCCCATTCGGGTGGAATCCAATCGAACCCTTTCTCCCAGGTCCCGGAACGTTTGTGTCGTAAAATCAAAAAAGTGAAACCCACTACTTTGTTTCGATCCAATCCAAAGCCCCCCTCTCGTTTCGTCATAGACAACCGCAGTCATATCGAGATACCGCGTGGACCAGTCCAAAGAAATCCGTTTTGTCTCTATAAGGTTGGACTCAAGCTCCAGTGTGGAGACCGCATTTCCGCCAACAAAATGAATCTTTTTCTCGTCGGGGGAGAAAGTAGCGCTGTTTACGCCATCCCCGGACTCATAACTCGCCCGGAATTCGGAAGCATGTTGGAAATGCTCACTCGAGTTTTCACCGTAACGGATCAATCCGAATGGTCCCGCAGCCAACCATATGTCTCCGGGGCAATCCGGAGTTGGAACGATCTGTTCAATATGGCGATAGTCTTCCCCGGATTCGACCTGCTGGTATTTCCCGGTCTCATCGTCAAATCTGTACAATCCATCACGCGCAGCGATCCACAACCTGCCGTGCCCATCAAAGCTGAAAACATGGTAAAATGAGGCATCCGGGTCCAGCCCGGAATCTGGAATATAACGGCTCTCGCCAGTCACGGTATCCACCCACCCTGCACCTCGTGGCTTCAGAAACCACATCTTTGATTTGTCGGGAGACTCAGCAAGGTCGAGAATTGGTTCCGGGTCCCCGTCTTCGTCCAGCTGAATGCGATGCGGGTCCCCACCCGCGAACAGAAAAAGCCCTTCGGCGCCGCCTGCCCATACTCTCCCTGATGAGTCGGGTGCAACTGAATGCATCGTTCGGATAGACTTATCACTCCCGGCGAGAGCTTGTCTCGACTCGAACGGCCACTCGTTGAATTCAACAGTCGAAACCCCGTCGGCAAAACATTCCTCACAGCCAAAAGTCAACAGAAGGAAGCATAGGAGCTGACCATACTTGCTGAAATTCATATATTTACCATAAACCTAACAATCAAAGAATGTATTGCAAGTTTTTATCTACCACCGTTTTCGGACTATACATTTGCGAACTTCGCGGAAGTAAACGACTCCTGCCGCATCCACGAACACTCACTTTCCATTGGAGATAACTACCTGGTTGTTCGGCTGTTCCACGGCAGACCGTATCGTTGCAAGCAAGCTTGCCGAATCGATTGGTTTCATCCGGAAGTGCTTCACTTCTGCCGCTTCCACCTCCTCACGCATTGCTTCCGGGTGATGCCCGTGCCTCTTTACGATAGAAAGACTGCTGGACAAGCGCATCCCGACGACTGTGGAGATATCCCCGGTGATGAAAAACGGTTCAAAGATCCGGTCCATCACATCGGGGCTCATTCCAGTCCCCGTATCAGATAGATTCCAGCTTCACCTTATCTGCTGCAGAGGCACGTTTTCCGTCCGCAGACGGGAAAAACGAACTTTTCTGAAAGCTAAAACCGAAGCCGTCCGTCAGACGAATCCGGAAACCTTCAGAATCAACTCATGTCTCAACTGTTTACTCCCTTCACCCTCAAAGATGTCACCCTGCGAAACCGGGCCGTCGTTCCTCCGATGTGCCAGTACAGCGCCGTCGACGGCTACACCAATGACTGGCACCAGGTTCACTACCCCGGAATGGCCCGCGGGGGAGCCGGACTTGTGATCGTGGAAGCAACCGGGGTCTCTCCCGATGGACGAATCACCCCCGGATGCACCGGGCTCTGGGAGGACGGACAGATCGAAGGTCTTGCGAAGATTGCAGCCTCCATCAAGGAAGCTGGTTCCGTACCGGGAATTCAGATCGCTCACGCCGGCCGCAAAGCCAGTGCCAACAAACCGTGGGAAGGGGACGATCACCTCCCGGAAAATGACCCGAACGCCTGGCAGCCGATTGCCCCCTCACCGATCGCATTCGGAGAAAATCTCCCCCGTGTGCCGCAGGAAATGACCATCGAAGATATCGAGCGGGTCAAACAGGCCTATGTTGACGCTGCCCGCCGCGCTGTCGAAGCCGGTTTCGAATGGCTGGAGCTGCATTTCGCTCATGGCTACCTTGCCCAAAGCTTCTTCTCTCCGCACAGCAACCAACGCACCGACGACTACGGAGGCAGCTTCGATAACCGGGCGCGGTTCCCTCTCGAAACTCTCCGGGCCGTTCGGGAAGTGTGGCCGGAGAATCTGCCCCTCACGGCCCGCATGGGAGTGATCGAATACGACGGCCGCGACGAGGAAACTGTGGCCGAATCCATCGAGCTGGTGAAACGCTTTCGCGAGTCCGGACTCGATTTTTTCAACGTTTCCATCAACTTCGTCATTCCGGATACGGAAATTCCGTGGTCAACCCCGGCCTTTCTCGGCCCCATCGCCGGCCGGGTCCGCCGCGAAGCCGGAATTCCTGTCGCCTCCGCCTGGGGCATGGCCGATTCCCATGACGCAGAGCGACTCATTGCAGAGGGAAATCTCGACCTCGTCATGATCGGGCGCGCTCATCTTGCCAATCCGCATTATGTCTATCAACTCGCCCATGAGCTGAAAGTGGAGAACCCCGACTGGGTTCTCCCCGCACCCTACGCGCACTGGTTGGCACGATATCAGGGCGCCGGGAAGCCGTCCGCGGAATCATAGGACTTCCACTGTGATAGAACGTTTCCTCTACCGAAAGGTAACAAATGTGGTGCCTTGCGCCCACCAGTGCTGCATTCGCGGTTCCAGCATAAAAGCTGACTTCGTAACCGGGGCTAACGCCCCCGAAGTCCGGCCGGGCTCGCTGATTTCCGAAACCGGCTTCAGGAGCAAGAGCCCCCCGTCACAGTCGATGGAGCATTTACCTTGAAATAGATCAATGGCACAGAGCCACCCCTACTCCGCCAGATTCGGTGCCAGCCACTTCTCCGCCTCCTCTAACGACATTCCCTTCCTGGCCGCATAGGCCTCCAACTGGTCCCGTCCAATCTTGCCGACGTTGAAGTAGCGGGCGGCTTCGTTGAAGAAATACAATCCGCTCACGGAGCTGGGGGGGAACATCGCGTAGCTGGTGGTCAGTTGCATGCCGACAGTGTTCTCGACGTCGAGCAGGTCCCAGAGGACCTGCTTCTCGGTGTGGTCGGGGCAGGCGGGATAACCGGCAGCGGGGCGAATGCCGCGGTAGCGCTCCTTGATGAGATCCTCGACCTCGAGCTTCTCGTTTTTGCCGAAGCCCATGAACTCACGGACCCGGCGGTGGAGGAGCTCGGCGAGACCTTCCGCAAAGCGATCCGCCAGTGCCTGGATGATGATGGCGGTGTAGTCGTCGTTGTTCTGGCGGAATGTCAGGGCGTATTCCTCGACTTCGTTGCCGGCGGTGACGGCGAAGGCGCCGAGGAAATCATCGCGTCCGCAGTCCTTCGGGGCGACGAAATCGGCGAGGCTCTGGAAGGGTGTGCCCTCCTTCACCTTCTCCTTCTGCTGGCGGAGGAAATGGAAGGTGGTGAGCGGATCGGTCTTCGCGAAATCGGCGAAGAGTTCGATATCCTCTCCGGTGGAATGCGCCGGCCAGACCCCCCAGGTGGCGCGGGCGTGAACGCGGTCGTTCTCGACGAGGTCGTCGAGGACGCGACGGGCGTCGTCGTAGAGTTTGGTCGCCTCTTCGCCGTGGTCCTTGTGCTGGAGGATTTTCGGAAAGACGCCGCGCAGTTCCCAGGCGTGGAAGAAGGGCGACCAGTCGAATACCTCGACGATGTCGGCGAGCGGAACCGGATCCCAGACGTGTTTGCCGATGGTTTCAGTGGTCGCGATCTTGGCGTGATCCCACTCGACCTGGTATTTCTGCCGCTGCGCTTCTTCGAAAGGGATGTAGACCGCTGTGGAGCCTTTCCCGGCGTGGAGATCTCGATCCTTTTGTTCCTGCACTTTGTGATCAGTGACGAACTTCTCGCGCAGGTTGGGAGAAAGCAGCGAATTGCAGACGCTGACGACGAGCGAGGCATCCTGCACGTGCACGATGGGCTGGCTGTAGTGCGGGCTGATCTTGATCGCAGTGTGAGCGCGGCTGGTGGTGGCTCCGCCGATGAGAATGGGGAGCTCCCAACCGCCCTTTTCGAACTCCTTCGCGTTGTAGATCATCTCGTCGAGCGAAGGAGTGATCAATCCTGACATGCCGACAAAGTCCGCCTTGTGCTCCTTCGCCGCGGCCATGATTTTCTCGCAGTCGACCATGACGCCGAGGTCGACGACCTTGTAGCCGTTGCAGCCGAGTACGACGCCGACGATGTTCTTGCCGATGTCGTGCACGTCGCCCTTCACCGTCGCGATGACGAAGACGGGCGCGTTGTCGTCGGCTCCCTCCTCTTTCTCCGCCTCCATGAAGGGGAGCAGGTAGGCGACCGCCTTTTTCATGACGCGGGCACTCTTGACGACCTGCGGAAGAAACATTTTCCCGGCGCCGAAGAGTTCCCCGACGACCCCCATGCCGGCCATGAGCGGCCCCTCGATGACGTCGAGCGGCTTGTCCAGGGTCTGTCGGGCTTCCTCGGTGTCCTCCTCGATGAAGTCGGTGATGCCCTTGACGAGGGCGTGCGTCATGCGCGCCTCGACGTCGCCCTCGCGCCAGCTGAGATCGGGGCCGGTGGCCTTGTCCGACTTGTGGGCGCCGGCGGCCTTGAGTTCCTCGGCGAAATCGATCAGGGCCTCGGTCGCGTCGGGATGGCGATTGAGGAGCACGTCCTCGACCAGCTTGAGCAGCTTCGGCTCGACCTCGTCGTAGACCTCGAGCATGCCCGGATTGACGATGCCCATGTCCATGCCCGCCTTGCCGGCGTGGTAGAGAAAGGCGGCGTGCATCGCCTCGCGGACGACGTTGTTGCTGCGGAAGGAAAAGGAAATGTTCGAGACCCCACCGCTGACCTTGGCTCCGGGGAGGTTCTCCTTGATCCAGCGTGTCGCCTCGATGAAGTCGACCGCGTAGTTGTTGTGCTCCTCCATCCCCGTGGCGACGGTGAGAATGTTCGGATCGAAAATGATGTCTTCCGGATTGAAACCAACCTCGTCGACAAGGATGCGGTAGGCGCGCTCGCAGATGCGAATCTTGCTCTCGTAGCTGTCGGCCTGCCCCTTTTCATCGAAGGCCATGACGACGACGGCGGCGCCGTATTTCATGATCTTGCGGGCGTGCTCCTTGAAGACCTCCTCGCCTTCCTTCAGCGAGATCGAGTTCACGATGCCCTTGCCCTGGAGACACTTGAGCCCAGCCTCGATGATCTCCCACTTCGAGGAGTCGACCATGATGGGCACCGCGGCGACATCCGGTTCGGCGGCGAGAAGCTGGAGGAAACGCGTCATCGTGGGGACGCCTTCGATCATGCCCTCGTCCATGCAGACGTCGATGACGGGGGCGCCGTTCTCGACCTGCTGACGGGCGATCGCGACCGCTTCCTCGAGCTGTCCGGCTTTGATCAGTTTTTTGAATCTCGGCGAACCGGCCACGTTGGTCCGTTCCCCAACCATGAGGTAATTCTTGTCGTCTGTCTGGTTGTAAGCCTCGGATCCGGACAGTCGCATCGCGGGCGCAGCCTCCGGGACTTCGCGCGGGGCGAATTTCTCGGACACTTTTGCGATGGCAGCTACGTGCTCGGGTGTGTTGCCGCAGCAGCCGCCGATGAGGTTGACGAGTCCCTGCTCGGCGAACTCGCCGAGATATTTCTCCATGTCATCCGGCTCGAGGTCGAATCCGGTAGGGGCGAGCGGGTTTGGGAGACCGGCGTTGGGGTAGACGGAGACGTGCGATTCCGAAACTTTGGCCAATTCTTTCAGGTGCGGCTCCATCAGGTCCGGCCCGAGGGAGCAGTTCAATCCAACCGCTAGAGGATTTACGTGGGCGACGGCGTTCCACATTGCCTCGACTTTCTGGGCGGAGATCATGGTCTCCCCTCCCCGCCCAACGGCAGCGGAGACGATGATGGGAAGATCGACGGCGTCTTCGTCGTAGACCTCGCGCAGGGCGACCAGCGCGGCTTTCGCATTGAGAGAATCGAAGATGGTCTCGACCATCATGATGTCCGTGCCCCCTTCGATCAGCGCCCGAATCTGGTGTTTGTATGCGTCACGGACCTGATCGAAAGTCACGACGCGGAATCCCGGGTCCTCGGCGTCGGGGGAGTTCGTCAGCGAAACCGTCATCGGCCCGATCGCTCCGGCGACGTAGCGTTTGCGTCCGGTTTCCTCCCCGATGCGGTCACACCATTTCCGGCATAACTTCGCCGACTCGACATTCAGCTCCCAGGCGAGATCCTTGAGAAAAGCATTCTCAACGACTTCGCGCTGAAAGAACTCCGGATCTTTCCGTCCGGTTCCTTTCTCGCGAGGGTCTTCGACAAAAAATTCCGACTGCGCCAGTGTCGTCGCCGAAAAGGTGTTTGTTTCGATAATGTCCGAACCGGCCTCCAGGAAACGCTTGTGAATATCACCGATGACGTCCGGCTTTGTGATCGAGAGAATGTCCCCGTTGTTGAGCAGGTCTTTCTCGTTCTTCGCAAAGCGTTCCCCCCGGGCATCGCTCTCCTCCAAACCATAGCCACGAATGGTCGTGCCCATGGCCCCGTCGAGGACAAGGATGCGCTTTTTTAACTCAGATTGGAGTTCGGTAGTGAGGTCTGACGACATGCGGCAACCAAACAGGGTATGAACAAATAGGCAACCCTGTTAAATCGCTGACTCAAGAGGGTTACGCAGGATTTCCGACAGTCCCGTTCTCTTTCTTCCGGGAATCCTCGAAGCCTCCCTCCGGATGCGTTGGGTTAAACATTTGTATGACAAAAGAGCCTCTTGCGAAATCGATCGAAAATTGTAGTATTTTCCCAGCATCAGGAGTGGCTGCGCCAAAAGCGCGGTCCGGCAACCTGGTTTGGAGAAGCCAAGGTGCCTTGATCAACCCGCAGATTTTCGCAATCACGGGGTGGTCGATGTGCGAACGAAAGTTCGAACAGAAATTCTCCCGGGTGAACTCTAAACGCAGCTCACCGGTCCTGATGCGGTAACTGAAACGAAATCGGAAACTGCATCTAGACTATGAATTATCAGGATATCATCGCGGAAATTGGAGGTGGCTCCGCCCGTTGCGCACAGGAAACCGGCCAACGTATCGGCCCCGGAAAGCTGTCGGCCAGAGGAGTCGGTAAAAACAAAGATCACCACCTATGGAACAATCGTGGAACCTGGTGGTGCCATTTCACCCTTCACTGCCCCGACTACACCTCAGAGCGGATCCGTGTGTCCCTGCGAACGAAAGACCTCAAAGAGGCAAGAATTCGCCGTGACGAACTTTTTCGAGCTCTGAGCTGATGAAGAAAAAAAGCAACCTCGGGGCAGGAAACCGGAATCTTCCGGGAAATTTTGAAGCATGGCCCGCGAATATGCAGCAACGTTTCCTCGCACATGCTTTGCGTGCGAACCGTGACATGATTCAATCTACTTCGTCTCCCCCCAGAAGCTGAGACCTTTGATCTTCGACTTCGTCGATTAACGCTTCCACCTCGCGCAGGCGCTGCTGGCCAATCGATGTATCAAAATTTGTGAGATTGAGATATTTTTCCGCAGCTTCAAGAAGATCCTCAACCTTGTCAAAGTAATCACGTACGTCAGGATGAACTTCCGTTCGAAGTCGCGACAATCCATATTCATCATCTTCAAAACGGTTGCGGAGCTCGTTTAAGTCAGCATCCGCAGATAGAGAAAGGTAGGGCTCGACCCAGGTATCAATGGATCGCACCGATTGCAGAATTTTCATTTCGTCGGAAACGGGAGTTTTACCAAATTCAAGCATCGCACGTGAAGAGAGGTGATTGGGACAGGCTTCCACAATTGTCTCCAGCCGTTCCTGAACGCTCGGGTTCCGGGCAAACTGGACCAGTGGCATCTTGTTGGAAACCGCCTTCACTTCTGCAAAAGACTCTACTGCAGAGACCACTGCGGGATCCATCGTTCCCGTCGAAAAAGCAATTGCCTCGTCAAGAGTCGCATACGAAACCAACTCGAGCGCGAAGAGCTTCGAAAGATCTCCGCTCAATTGCAGTTCCTTAACAAGATCAGGAACTATGTTACCCGGCAGAAGGAGGTAGGGTTTATCCAGCTCAATCGCAGCTTCAATTGTCCCAAGAATGCTACCGCTCATTACCGGAAACATCGTTTCTTCATCCAACTCTCCAGCAACCACTACCTCCTGATTTAATTCTTCATCAGCGAATATCGAATCCAGAAGAATCAACGAAGGAAGCACTCCCCCGGCACTGGAGACCCTTCGCGGGCCCGGAAGACTCCCCCGGTCACCGGGTTCAAAATTGACTTCTGCGATCGTTCCAGGCATCCAATCCCAACCAAGCCCCTCTGCAATCGACATAGGTAGAGAGAATGTCCGTATGGGAACATCCTGCGCCGAAGGTATCACCGGAATCGACGGATAGTCCGCCGCGCTACCACCTGTAGCGAACGGGAGTAGCTCTTCCTCAGCCGGACCCGCCAGGGAGCGCAATTCAACTCTGAAAAGCCCTGCAACAGGCGAGGAGTCGACAGCAACCACTGTTCGAACAGCAGAAATAGACCTAACCTGTGCCCGGAACACGTCCGGTTGATCCGGCTTGGCGGGGCGGTTTTTTTTCCCTTTAGCCTTCCCTTTCTGTCCTTCATCCATGTCTGGAGCACCGTTTTCAGGAACTTCTGCCATTTTCTGCTTTGGCTTCGGAGTTTCTTTCATCTGCTTGATGATATCCTTGATTTCATGGATCAGATTGGCAGATCTCACACTACTCGGATTGTCATCCCGCTGGGTTGCAATCATCCGGTTCCAGTTATTCACCTCATCGCTGTAAACGGTCGCAAACCTCCTCATGCGATCCATCGGAGGCTCTGGATGCATCACTAAAGAAAGCTCCATCAGAAGGCTGGCGAGCTTTTGCTCATCCGGGTCGACCGGCTCTTTCAACAAAAGTTGCCCCGTACTCCAAAGAGCTTCTGATACACTGCTAACACTGGCAAAAAACTGGGTTTTGACGGGTAGGCGCCCTGCAACCAGCTTATCGTGCGCGTCGCGGGAATTCCGGTGAAGTGGATTGATGCGCAAGGCAATCGCCAGCGCTTTTTCTTTCAGATCACTGTCAATACGATTGTTTCCGGGGAAATTCGATGCGACAGCTGCCAGCGCTTCGAGAAGGCTCTGGCGTTCGCTCTCTTCCAGAAACACCCCGTCCGGATGAAATACTTCCGAATCGAAGCTGGGAACATCGTAACCGATTGCCTCCCCGGAAGAGAAAAATCCGCAGAGCAGCAAAGTGCACGCAACGAAGTGATGAAAAAGTGGTTTCATTCCCGGTTAGAAATCGCGGATGCTATCATGCCCGATAAATCCTGTCTACGTCTGGCTTCGCAAATCAAATTATGAAAATCGAACATTTCGCTACCGTCCAATTCTACGACACGGATTGCGGCGGTGTCGTGTCCAACATCGCGTATCTAAGATTTGTCGAAGAGGCCCGCACAATACAGTTCGCGGAACTCGGTCTCAGCCTCGATGACATCAACAAATCGCAGATTTTCCCCGTTGTCACCCGAACGGAAATCGACTATCGCGCTCCCGCGAAACTGGGGGATAAAATCCGAATCTCCGCTTTCCTTGAAACGGTCGGAAAAGTCCGCGCCATATGCGGCTTCACATTGGAGACCACGAGAGAGGAGGGGAAGAACATCACACTTTCGGTAGCAAAACAGACAGCAGCGCTTGTCCAAATGCCCTCAGGAAAGCCCCGCCGAGTGCCTGCGGAGTGGTCGAAAATGACAACTTCATGCTAATTTTTCCGCTTGCCGAGACCCGAAAAAGTTTCACAATGTAAATACACAACATCGAGAAATCCATCATGAGCAACGTCGAGCAAGAAGAGCCAGCAACCATTCAGTTCTCCAGTCTGAAAAGAGGCGAGACAGAACCCCAGGGCCCACTGGGCGAAAACGATATCTTGCAGAAACTCAACGAGGGGGAGATCACCTCGGAAGATATGGTCTTTTACGAAGGGCTTGGCGAGTGGAAACCGATCGGCGAAGTATTCGAAATTCAGGAACAGATCAGCCACTTTGTGGACGACGGTCAGGACACCCAAAAAGTCGCAATTGCATTTCGGGAAGTCTCAAATGTCGTGGGAAAAGCTGAGGACATCTTCTACATTGCCGTGCAAGCGAAGGCCGGCCTGCTCAGCAAGACAAAGCAGTGCGTAGTCGTGACAGACTCCCACGTCTTCATTCTTCACGAAAAGCGTGTTGGATACGAACTGGAAGCGCACCTCTGGAAAACTGTCACGAACACGTTAATGCGTGACGAAGGACGAGGACTGGGAACTTTCTCCATTCTTCTCGGAGGAGAAAAGCGCGTCGATATCTGCCACATTCCATTGAAGCAAGTACAGCGACTTTTCCAACTCTCTCAGGAAATCAAGCAGAGCGCAGCCTGATTCAAAGTCGGCCCAGATATTTGGCCATTGATCGCAGCATGGACCCTGCCAACTCGGGATGCTCCGTCATGGCATGATGCAGGGCTTCCTGCGGAATACACAAAGCCTTCCCCACTCCTTCAGCAATGACCGTCGCTGTAGCAGGAGTATGAGATACGGCGCTGATCTCTCCCACTACTTCGCCGCAGCCCTCAATTTCATTGGCCCGCTGTCCCTTTACGTTCACAACCCATTTCCCCTCGAGCAACATCCAGATTGACTCTCCCGTGGCGCCCTCGCGTATCAATATGTCCGAATCCTGAATGGTTTTCACTTCCGCGGCATCGAGCAACAAATTGATCGCTTCAGCAGACGCCGTCGCGAACGCATCATTCTCCGAAAGCAGTTTTGCCATCTCTTGTCTTTCCATACTCTGCCAATCCATACCATCACCCTGAGAGAATTCGCAAGAACCCACTTTCCTGATTTATGGGTATTCCCCCCCGCGATATTCGCACTCGCGAAAAAGAAGCCATCGCCTACCTTTTCTGTAAAACCTATGCCGAACGAGAATTCGCAATCTAACGAACCGGAATCGATTGAAATCCGCTGCTATTTTGTGAGAGAACGCAATGCCCTTCTTGCACGAGGGCTCTTCTCCGAACTCTACGTGGATTACTATCTTCATCTCATGGAGAACAAGTTGAAGAATGAACCGGATCAGGATCAGAATCTCAAAGATGGTTTCGCTGCCCTCGCCCTTCATCTAGCATCCCGCCCGTGGAATGAAGCGATTGCATGGACTTTGAGTTGGCAAAACCCCGCCCAGAACTACTTCTTCACCGGCAGCAATCGCGACGGAACGCTGACTGGTCGCGTTTTTACCGAGGATATAAGAAAACGAGATTCCAACCTGCTCTTTTCCCAAACCACAGTCGACGGACAACCGGGACGTCAAAGTATGGTCGAAGTAAAAGACCTGAATCTTTTCGAAATCGGTGAACACTACTATGAGCAGAGCGAACAACGCCCCGGTCGTTTTTTTCGCCATGCCGAAGAGGATGTCGTGCTTGTCACCGCACAACCGGACTGCGACATGGAATGGTTCGGAAACCTTGACGAAGAAAAAATTCGCACACTTGATGGTGACGAGGAATTAAGCCTGCTCGAAAAGCGGCACTTTCGTTTCTCCTGTGGCTGCAGCCAGGAAAAGCTCCTGCCTGTTTTCGCGAGCATGTCGAAAGATTCCCTCGATGAAGCCTTCTCCGGGGGCGAAACCATCCCTGTGTCCTGCCCGAGATGTGGTGCAAAGCATGTAATCACAAGAGAAACTCTTGAAGCCTTTCAACGGGACCTGCCATGAAGCGCTACGCAAATAAGTCAGACGAGAAGCGACGGGAGCAGGAGCAGGCCTGGATCGGGGACACCATCCTCGATCTTTTCGCGAGAACCTGGATTCTCGAGAACCGGGGCAAACTTTGTGGCGAAACACTCCGGCGCATGACTTCGAATCAATTTCTTGCCTGCTTTGGCAACCCCACCACCATCGAAGCAAAAATCGGTGATTTGTATCAGAATGAGGGGATGGATGCCGCATTCACCTGGATCGAAAATGAGCTTCTTCCCCTCTTTCTAAGGCAGGAGAAAAATCTAGCTACGTGAAGAGAGGTGCAGGGCACTCCTCTTCATGTGAAAACATCCCGGCAAAGAGCTGGCAGGGACGTCCCGGCTCCCTTCGTTCTCAAAATCGCGAAAGAATTCGAAAAATTCCGCGTTTTACTAATCAATTGAGTGACCGTATCGTTCCCTCTCTTAGCCTGCCGCACGATAGTTAAGACACCTATATGAAACACAACACGACCCGTGCCGGTCTCCCGGCGCATGCGCTTGTTTGCAGTTTGATCGCAGCCTTTGGCTCATTGTTACTCTCCTCCTGTACCACAACGGGAGGATCCGGCGGCACTGGCGCTGGCCACCTCCCCGCATCAGCGCTGAACCATCCTGCGGTGAAATCGCGAAATGCGATGATTGCGAACGAGCCGGTCGGCGACTACTACATCGGCCGGCGCTGGTGGACGGACGGCACAAGATTCTGGGGCTATTTGAGAAAACCCCGCCAGCCCTGGTCCGAGGCGAAACTCGTAATCATGAACGAAAGTGTCATGAAACAACCGGACCGGGTTCCCGAACGCGGGGGGGCTCAGTCCCACGGTTATGACCACAACTATGAGTACCGGATCTGGGGAAGTTTCACCGGAGCGACGATCTACGATCCAAACTCCAATTTCCGCATTCCCGAGTTCCGCCTGACAAAATACGAAGTGTTGTCGCAGAACCCCGGCTTCCTCTTCTGGCCAGGTGAGCAATACGGAACCCGCCGTCTGCCTCCGAAACACCCGGCGACCTTCTGACCGCCGGCAAACCCGATTGATTCATTGTGAGTAAGTTGTCCGTCCTGATCGTGGAAGACGAACCGACGATTGCGGAGACACTAATCTATTCACTTGAGACTGAAGGTTTTGCCGTCACCCACGTCGAAACCGGCTCCGGAGCCATCGATCACTTCCGGAATTCGAAACCGGATTTCCTGGTGCTCGATGTCGGACTGCCTGATATGACCGGCTTCGAGGTATGCCGCGAAATTCGAAAAATTTCAGAAATCCCCCTGCTTTTTCTTACCGCGCGGGAAAGCGAAATCGACCGGGTCGTCGGGCTCGAGCTGGGCGCGGATGACTACGTAGCAAAACCGTTCAGCCCGAGGGAACTGACCGCGAGAATTCACGCCATCCTGCGACGGACCTGGCGAAATCCTCCCCATACAGAGAAAGTTGACGGATGCGGTTCTGATATCACCCTCGGCCGAATCACTCTTATTCCGGACCGCTACGAGGCACAGTGCGATGGTGAAGATCTCCAGCTTTCGCGATACGAGTTTGGTATGCTCAGGGTATTCATGGAACATCCGGGCAGAGTCTACACGCGTGACCAACTGATGGATCTGGTGTGGGACGAACCCGAGGCGGCACTGGATCGCACCGTCGATGCACACATCAAGACTCTGCGAAAGAAGCTCCACCGCATCGATCAAGAGTTCGATCCTGTAAAAACCCATCGGGGCATCGGATACAGCTTCTCCCCTCCTGGAAGCGCATGAGAATCACGCTGCTCATCGTCGCCGGGTTTCTCGCTATTGCCGGCAGTGGGTTTTTCTGGCTGATGAAAACCATCAGCGACGATATCGAAAGGCAATACTCACAGGCTTCGGAAGAACCTCTCGTTGATTTCGCCCATCTCTTTGCCGCTCTTTTGGAGCAGGATATTTCCGGAGGAAAAATCGATGTGACAGATTTCCGGTCCGGTTTCACTAACGCCTACCGGAGAGAATTCCTCGCAAAAATCTACCAGATTCGGAAAACCGAAATTCATACCCATGTCTACGTGACCGATGAAACCGGAACCGTGATTTTCGACTCGGATGACGGAAAGCGCGAGGGTGAGGACTACTCTAAATACAACGACGTCTATCTCGCCCGCGCAGGTGACTACGGCGTTCGCTCGACGCGAACTGATCCCAAAGATTCGCGGACAAGTGTATTTTACATCGCCGCTCCGCTTTATTCCCAAGAGAAGCTGATCGGAACTCTAACCGTTTTCCGCCCCGAAACAGCAATGGCACCGTTCGCAGAGGAATCACGGAATCTGGTGTTCCGGGCAAGCCTCATAACGGCGGGGCTTGTTTTTTTTCTCGGCTCCATCTGGGCGTATCTCGTGCTGCATCCGATTCGCAAGCTCACGAAGCACGCGCAGCGAATTACCGAGGGCAAACAAGCAACCCTTCCCCCGACCGGCATGGGGGAACTCAGGGTGCTCAGTATCGCTCTGGAAAACATGAGGAAAGAAATCGAGGGCAAACACTATGTCGAGAACTACGTTCAGGCTCTCACCCACGAACTGAAAAGCCCACTCGCAGCAATTCGTGGAGCAGCCGAGTTGATTGATGAAAAAATGCCGGAGGAAAAGAGAAGACGGTTCCTTCAAAACATCCTAACCGAAACAGATCGCAGTGAGAATATGGTTCGGCGCCTCGTCCAGTTGGCGTCCGTGGAAAGCCGCACTCAACTGGAAAAACGGGAAATCATAGATCTTGGAAACCTTGTCACCGAGGAAATTGCAGGGCTATCCGCCTCCATTGAAACAAAGAAGATCGAGGTTGGTCGGGAGACTACCGATCAGGCCATGATCGTCGAGGGAGACCCGCTAATGTTGCGTATCGCGATTCGAAATGCTCTCACAAACGCGATCGACTTTTCTCCCGAAAATGGGGAAATCGCCATTTCACTTTCGAAGGAGAAAGCTCAAATCAACCTGAGTATCAAGGATGATGGACCGGGTATTCCGGACTACGCCGGGGACCGGGTTTTTGATCGATTCTATTCCCTGAAAAATGAGATCACTGGCCGTAAAGGATCCGGCATTGGACTCAGTTTTGTGCGAGCGACAATGCAGCTCCACAATGGAAGAGCGGAACTGGCGAATCATGAGGGAGGAGGGGCGGAAATGATTTTGATCTTCTGCGGCGACACTCCTGGCAAGTAATCAATTCCCTGTCCGGTTTCGTTTTTTTTCGAACGAGACAGAGCAAATACGCCGTGCCGGGAACAAGGAGTACACAATTGATTACGCGGCGCCGGTGGACCACGACGTAAACTCCACTACCGACGTGGTAAGTTCGAGGTTGAGACAGGTCCGCCAACGCTGATCCGAGAACTTCTCCCGCTCCCGGCCGAAACCTGAACGGGAGACGCTCTGTGTCTCCGGTTTTTTCATCACAAAGGTAGCGGTCTGTAACCCCAACAGGCTATTGGATTTATTCTTCTCAGAGACTGTATCCAAATTTTTTCCCTCGATTTTGGCAGACCGAATCCGCCCCCCTCCAACCCTCCTATCTCCCCTATAATCAACGACTCATAAACCAGCGCAACCGAAGCCCCCGATGTAAGTCAAGGGATTATTTTTCAGCGTCGCACCTTTTTTGTTGACCATTCGCCACGAATTTGTGCACTATCGCGACCGCTCATCTGGACCGCAAAAAAACGCCCCCACGTTTCCCCCTCCTTTTCAGTGGGACCCCTTTGTTGTTTCATATGATGTAACACATTGATATTCAACAGGTGGGGAAACCCCCGCCTCAACCCACAAATAATTCATTCATGAGGATTCGAGGAATCTCCCGCATTTCAACGGGACTAACGACGGTCATATTGTTGCTCTTTTCGGTCGCAGGGGCATACGCAAATCCGCTATCGGAGTTTGGCACCCTGGCGAGAAACCAAACAAACTCAGCGCAATGGCACAGCGAGTCTTTCTCGAATTCCTACAGCTCACCACCAGTCGTTATCATGGGACCACTCAGTTCCGCCGGCTTGAATCCGAGTACTGTGCGAGTCCGGAATGTGACTACGACCGGCTTTGAATGGCAAATTGACGAATACGACTATCTGGACGGCGGTCATACCACGGAAACCGTCTCCTACCTCGTGATGGAGGAAGGGGTTCACGATATCAACGGTCAGCTTTTCGAAGTCGGAAGAGCGAACGTTGGCAGCGGATACGTCACCGTCTCATTGGCAGGAACACACTCCGAAACCCCCGTCGTGTTGTCACAGGTCGAATCTGCATCCAACATGGCGAGCGCGACGGACACGATCGCAGTTGTCACACGAACCCGGAACATCTCGACCGCCGACTTCCAGCTGATCCTTCAGGATCAGGAGCTGAATACCGGTGCCCTTGCCCAGGAGTCTGTTGGCTATATCGCAGTCCAACCCGGTGGCGGCTATTTGAATGGCAGTCCTTTCACTGTTCTCACGACCGGAGACGTACTGACTCACAGCTACTTGAGCGTCGATTTCGGCGGGGTTCTTTCCAATCCCGGAATTCTCGGGAATATGCAAACTCTCGACGGAGGGGATGTATGCCGGATGCGCTTCGCCAACCCGACCGACACATCTGTAGACATCTGGCTGGAAGAAGAGGCCTCGAATGACACCGAAGTAGGTCACACAACCGAGAACGCCGGACTCTTCATCTTTGGTGACCCTTATGGGGAGAGCGAGTCCAAGCTCGACATTTTTTCTATCAACATCAATCACGACTGGAAGACCATTCCGCTTTCCCACACATACGTTGATCCCGTCGTCATCCTCGGACCACCCAGCTACAACGGGGCCGATGTCTCAACAGTTCGCGTAAGAAATGTCACTGCTGACAGCTTTGAGGCTCAGATAGATGAATGGGACTACCGTGACGGACCTCACGCCACCGAAACGGTGGGAGTGATCGTCGTCGAAGCCGGGGTCTTTGAAATGGGCGGCCTGAAGTGGGTGGCGGGATCCAGAAGCAGCGTAACCCATACTGCAACCAGCGTTCAGTTTATCGATCCCTTCGATTCGACACCGACAGTGCTCGGCCAGATCGTTACCGCCAACGAACCGGAGGCATTGATCCATGAAACACGGAATATCGACGGGACCGGATTCACAATCAGCGTCGATGAGGAGAAAGCGAACGACCGGGTTCATGGACCGGAAACCTATCACTACGTCGCGATAGAAAACGGGCAGGGAAGCTTCACTTCCGCAGGCGGAGTTTTGTTCTCTGTTGCAGCCACTGCCAACACGGTCAACCACGAGGACGAAGTGATCGATTTCGGAGCCAACTACGCTCTTCCCATTTTTCTCGGTGATTTCCAAACCACCAACGGCGGTGATCCTTCCGCACTCCGCGTGAAAAGCCTTACCGCGGGTTCTGCCCTCGTATTCCTCGAGGAGGAGGACAGCACTGGAGACGGCATCGAACACACCAACGAAGTGGTCGGTTATCTCGTCGCGTCGACTGCGGTAGACACTGACGGCGACGGAATGGGTGACGACTGGGAAATACAAAACGGACTCGATCCAAACGACCCTAGCGACGCCGGCCTCGACCCGGATAACGACTTGCTGACCAACCTGCAGGAATACGAGGCCAACTACGACCCGTTCTCTTTCAGCGGTGGAAGAATTTCTCTGACATCGCTTGCTACCGAAGCATTTGAAAAAGAAGGCACACGCGCCCGCTATCGAGTCAATCGATCCACCGGTGTCGCCGAGGTCGATGTGAACTTTACCGTCGACGGAGGAAGTGATCCCGACACGGCGAGTTCCGGCTCCGACTACGAAGTTACCCTGTCGAACGGCACGGTTCTCAATGGAACGGTAACGATCCCTCAAGGCGCCACCTCAGTCATCATCTACGTCGACCCGGTGGACGACAGCACACCGGAATACCCCGAGAATTTCCGCATCGCGCTTTCCTCCGATCCGAATTACATCAAGGCCGGGCCTGACAGAACCGGGACCATCGCCGACGCGACGGACGACCCGGACAACAACAAGCTGTATGTCGGCCTCTATCAGGCTGAACCCTGGGCCGTCGGACAAACTTCGGCATCCGGGTATGTAACCTTTCTGGTAAATGGAACCAACACAAGCGGAACAATTACCTCAAACTTCAGCGCACTTTCGACACCTCAAACCGTGTCCCATTTGCACCACGCCAACCCTTCCGCGCCCAACGCACAGGCAGGGCCGATTGTAATCGGCCTACCCAACGGACAACTCGAAGGGGAAGACAGTGTCGTTTGGGACATTCTTCCGACAGGGGGATATACCGGCCAGGACCTGATCGATTCTCTCAACAAGCAGAATGGACTGTTTCTCTATGTGAATGTTCACACTTCGCAATTCCCGAGCGGTGAAATCAGAGCAGTATTTACGGAGGTCGATAATACGGGAGGGGGCTGGAGCCCACCATCTGCACCCCCGGCAATATCCGCACTGACAGGCGATGATCTCACCCGCGATGTGGCGCGCTTTCTCACCCAGGCTACCTTCGGCCCGACACAACAGGAGATCGAAGATCTTGTTGATGACATCAACACCAACCACGGTGGTGACCGGATTGCCGGATTCTCTCAGTGGATCGATGACCAGCTCGCGCTTGATCAGACGAACCTCTACGACTACACCTGGGCAGCCGATCAACAGGAGTGGTTCCTCCGCGGAGCTGACCCTCTGAATCCGGACAACTCGAATGACCCCGATCACAACAACCGTCGTCGTGGCTGGTGGCCCATCGCCGTAAAAGCACACGATCAGCTTCGACAGAGAGTCGGATTTGCTCTGAGCGAAATCTTCGTGGTTTCGGAAAACGATGCCAATGTTCGCGTCAGACACTACGGGGCCGCCCAATACTACGACATGCTCGTCAGCCATGCTGACGGCAACTTCCGGACCATTCTCGAAGATGTCAGTAAGAGTCCGGTGATGGGAGCCTACCTCAGCCATCTCAAGAATCAGAAGGCAATCGTCGACCCGGTTTCCGGCGATGTCCTTGTCGCTCCCGATGAAAACTACGCTCGCGAAATCATGCAGCTGTTCTCGATCGGCCTTCTTTCTTTGAACCCCGACGGAACACTTGAGTTAAACAACTCGGGACTCCCCGTGCAGACTTACACCAACGACGACATCACCGAACTGGCCCGGGTCTTCACCGGCTGGAGCTTCAGCAAAGGGCATGGAGCAAAGGCAGATGGATATCCAGTTGTCGACAACACCAACTTCAATCGCGGTTCCGGTCCGAAATATTTCCAGGCGTCCTGGACAAACCCAATGAAGAACTTTGCTGCGTTTCACGACACGGATGCAAAGAGCTTTCTCGGTGGAAGTGTTGCTGCCGGTCTTGACGGCGAAGCCGATCTCGACGCCGCGCTCGACATCATTCACAACCATCAGAACGTCGGCCCGTTCATCGCACGCCTCATGATCCAGCGCCTGACCCACAGCAACCCGGGTCGAGGTTACATCTACCGGGTCGCCCAGGCATTTGAAAACGGCACCTACGCCGGATCAGGCAGCGGGCAGCGGGGCGATATTGCCGCAATGGTAAAAGCCATCCTGCTGGATTACGATGCCCGGACACTTTCTCTTGCCGATGACATCGGGTATGGAAAGCAGAAGGAACCCATCATTCGCTACACTCAGATCCTGCGTGCTTTCGACGCGAATTCCCAGCTTCCGCTGTCGGACCTGTCCGGCTACGGCTATCCTGCTACCCAGCTGGACAACTTCCCCGCAGGGGCCACCCGTCTCCGCTACTACAACACGGATACGTCGCTAAGCCAGTCCCCTCTCGACGCGCCCACCGTCTTCAACTGGTTTCTCCCGGACTACGAGCCGGGCGGAGCAATCTCCGCCAACGGTCTCTACGCTCCGGAGATGATTCAGACTACCGAAACGCAGGTCATTTATAACCTGAACTTCCTGAACGGCATCTCCCGGGGAACCTGGGTGGGCGTAAATCCGCTGGTTGGTCAAACCAATCCCGATCTCGATAACGTCGCGCTGGATCGCAGTGTGGCCCAGGCAATCTATGACGCCGAGATCAACGGAGGAGCAACTGTCACGGAAGCTACCACCGTTCTGATTGATCATCTCGACGTGCTCCTTATGTCCGGAAATTTCAAAGCCACCTATGACGGCGCTCCAACCCCGAACCCGCGAAGTATCATCATCGATACAATCGTTTCACAAAGCGCGAACTGGAAAGTGAGGGATGCGATCTATCTCCTGTCCGCCAGTCCGGAATACATCCATCAGAAATAGTGAGATCGCACCCAACTGAAACCTATAACCAACTTTCCAAAATGAAGAAAAAAAACAGCGCTGACTATCTCACCCGCCGGAATTTTCTCGGTCGATCCGCCTGCTCAACGATGGCCCTCACCGGGGTCATCGACACCCTGGCTCATCTGCGACTCATGCAGTCGGCCCTCGCCCAGGGGGGCGGCTCCGGCTACAAGGCCCTTGTCGTCCTCTTTCTCTACGGGGGAAATGACTCCAACAACACGCTCATTCCCCGGATCGGACACCCGCAATACAACAACTACAAAAACAATCGTGGCGTTCTCGGCATTCTTGATGCAACCGACCCCGATCTCGATCCCGCCGTCGGTTCGTCGATCCCCTTGAGTGGAACCGGCGATCCATACGGGGTGCATCCCCAGATGCAACCGGTCGCCGATCTCTTCAACAACGGGGATTTGTCTTTCGTCGCCAACGTGGGAACGCTTTCCTATCCGGTTTCGCGGGCAGACTATCTCGACCCGAACAAGAGCGGCCTTCTCCCTCCGCAATTGTATTCCCACTCCGATCAGCAAATCCAATGGCAAAGCTCCATTCCTGATCAGCCGTTCCGGACCGGCTGGGGAGGAAGGGTTGCGGATCTGCTTGCCGCGAATCAGGGAGGCTCCGTTTCTCTCTCGATATCGCTGGCTGGAATTAACTCATTACAGGTTGGAAATTCCGTCAGTCAGTATGCGGTTACTTCGAACGGGGCAATCCCTCTCTCCGGCTACGGCACTGACTACTCAGCAGCGCTCGATACAAACGGAAACTATCTGAACAACAACAATGGTCGACGTCTGGAGGCCTTTGATCAAATTACCGGCTACGTTCATGAACACCTCCTCGAACAGGGCTACAACGATGTTGTGAAGACATCCCGGGAGAATGAGCAGATCGTCAATGCTGCGGTGGATGCCTCACAGTCCACCGCCATCGACGATGCCTTCACCAACGCCAATGCGACCAGCGGTATTGCCAATCAGTTGAAAATGATTTCGAAACTGATCTCCGGAAGAAGCGCTCTGAACAATTCCACGCAGATCTTTTTCTGCGCAGCAGGCGGATACGATACGCACCAGAATCAAATCTCCGCTCACGGGAATCTGATGCGTGATCTCTCCAATGCTCTCTCCGGATTCAACGCCTCGATCCCGGCGGCGGACAAAGACAAGGTCATACTGATATCGCATTCCGATTTCACCCGGACTTTGACGCCGAACGGAACAGACGTAAACGGATCCGGATCGGATCATGGATGGGGCGGACACCAGATTGTCATGGGCGGCCCTGTCGACGGCGGAAAGGTATTCGGAGAATTCCCTCCCCTGCTCGTCAATGCCGGCATTGATGCAGGAACAACCCGTGGCAGGTGGATTCCTTCCACGTCGGTTGATCAATACTCAGCCGTCGCTGCGAACTGGCTCGGAGTATCGAATCTCTCTGATGTGTTCCCGAACCTGGGACGCTTTGATGACCCTCTCGGTTCGACATCGAACATCAACTACGTAGCCTGATGGAGCATCGCCCCATCATCATTCTGGCGATCGCGGTTATTGCCGTTTTCGGAATCGGAAGCTTCCTGATGACCTCATCAGGAAGCTTGCCCGAAAATCTCTTCGGCAAGGGAGATAGTACAAATGAATCCGCCACTCCTGCGGAACCGGTCGAACTACTCACCGAAACCGGCCGGTATTCCGTTTCGGAGCGGACTGAGGAGGGTATCCATGTTTTGCCGCACCTGACTCCGATTCTCGACGGAATGCACAGTGAAGAAAGCGATCCAATCGATGATCTCCACAGCGTGGAAGAGCTGATTACCTTTTATCTGAAAAGCTTTCGCTCCATTCCTCCGGGAGGGGAAAACGTCGATATCGTCCGTGCTATGACGGGGACGAATGAGCGCAAGCTCGCCCTCATACCGCCGGGGCACCGCGTCCTGAACGAACAAAATGAAATAGTCGACCGTTGGCAGACTGCCTTTCATTTTCACCCCGTTTCATCATCCATTCTCGAAGTTCGGTCCGCCGGACCAGACAGGAAACTCTGGACGGACGATGATCTGGTAATTGGCCAGGGCGAAAGCGATTCGTGAGCAGGGCTCATCTCCAGTCAATTTTCCGGAACTCCAAACGCAACCGCTCCCCGAATGCGGCATCGCCCTGAGATACCCATTCGATTCTACCGGCGATATGGGATCGAAAATCGGAATGGCCTCCCCGATTTTGCGACCTCCACCCCCGTTCCCGGCAATTGTGGAGAATCGCTCTCAGAGCATCCCGTTCCCTTCGCGAAACCCGCGCCGTCTCATTCAACACCATACCAACAGCAAACTGACGCTGTGACGAGGGCATAAACCTGGTTTTCCGAAGGTTCACGCGGAAACCCTCATCAATGATCACCTCAAGCACCTTGCGGTGAAACCGGCGAGCAGCCCGCGCAAATCCATTCCCTCCGCTGAACAAAAGGTCATCAGCATAACGG
>JAKSBG010000502.1 GCA_022361255.1 Verrucomicrobiales bacterium | reverse complement strand
TGGAGAAAGAAGAAATTTGACCAGGTGCCTTCGCAGAGATTGCCGCGCGTATTGGAAAAGAGAGCTTCGGTTTTCCCGGCGCGTATTACGGCCTGCATGGCAGCGTGATTGTCGCCGTAGTTGATCGTTTTGAATGCGGATAGCGGGCTTTGATCGTTTCGGACGAAAGGACCGGTGATCAGAGCCGCCACCGATGCGTGCTGAGGTGTGGCAGTCGCTTCCATGATCCAGCAGGGAGTCCCGGCTACGGGCCCTGCGGTCACGGTGATTCGCACCCTCGCCGGGCATTCGTCCGTGAGTTGGTTTTTCTCAATGAGTTCACGCAATTGCTGCTCCAGGTCCACCGGCAGCTCAAGATCGATGCCAAAATATTCCATTCCTGCACGCAACCGGGCGATGTGTTTCTCAAGGGCGAAGGGGGTTCCGTAGTACGCGGCAATCGTTTCAAATACGCCCGCGCCGAAAGCGACAGCCCGATCTGTTACCGGCAGCAGCGCGTCGTCAGCAGGAAGCATTTCTCCATTACAGAGAAGAAAGAGAGGGGGATTCGATTCTTCACGCATCGTCTTTACAAACCTGTCTGGATGGCGTTGCCTTCGCAACCGCTTTCCGTTCGCATGTTCGCCGCCCTTATTGTTCCGTTTCTTTTTGCCGGTTCTGCCGTGACCGGCCAGCATATTGCGGTTCGCTTAGGAGGGGTCTGGGGAAATGCAGTACGGCTTTTTGTAGCCGCGGTGGTGCTGGGTGGCCTTGTTGCGGTCTTCTGGCCGGAGTCGATCGGGCGGGAAACCTTCTACTGGTTTTTCATCAGTGGATTGATCGGATTCGGGTTGGGAGATGTGGCGCTTTTTCTCGCTTACGAGCGAATCGGGTCGCGGCTTACGATTCTTCTCAATCTCTGCCTGGCTCCTCTTTTCGCAATGGCGATGGAGTGGATCTGGTTGGGCAATGCGGTGACTCTTTCTGTTTTTCTTTGCGCTGCGCTGATTCTCACGGGAGTGACGATGGCGATTCGGCCCGGGGCAAACTCGCGGCAAAAGCTGGAGCGGAGAGGGAATTTTGCAGTCGGTATTTTTGCAGCGATTACTGCAGGTTTCGGACAGGGGACGGGAGCCGTGATCAGCCGGAAAGCGGAAGCGGTCGCCGTCGAGACCGGGATGCAGATCAATGGGATCAGTGCTGCATTTCAGCGGGTTTTTGCAGGGCTGGTTTTTGCCGTCGTCGCCGTGATTCTGATCCGGTTTTTCCTGTCCCGAAGGCACTCGGAAAGCTGGGGAAGCCCCTTTAAAAAAGACCTTTTCCCCTGGCTTCTCGGAGCAGCGCTGTTTGGCCCGGTGATCGGGGTGAGCTTTTTTCAATGGGCTTTGCAGTCTCTGGAAAGCGGAGTTGTGCTTGCGATCGTTGCGATGACTCCCATCGTCCTGATGCCTCTGGCGGCGGTTACGGAAGGGGATCATCCTTCGAAGCTCGCCATTGCGGGGGCAGTCGTTGCCGTTTGCGGTGTGGTTTTACTAAATGTGTGGGCGTGAGCCCCGGGTTCACACCAGGAGGGGTGGTAGCAGAAAGGCGGGCTATTTCTTTTTGCGAACTTTATAGGTGAAGCGGCCGGTATCAATGCTGGCCCCTCCGATGAAGCGGGCGCCAAAGTTACCGACAACCTTTTTCCCGCGTTTCGCTGTTTTACGTGACGGACGCATGCTGATACGCATTTTCAGGGAATCGAGCGGAGCAAGGTCGATGTTCACTCCTCCTCTCGCCATTGCTGATGTCACATTCCTATACACGCCGTTCACCAGGGCAAAATATTTAAACGCCGCCTTCCGGTTCTTTCTGGATCCCGTGGCTACGAGTGTGGCATTTTCAACGCTTTTGTTAGTCAGTGATGCGTAGTTCCGGCCCTTCCGTCTACCGCGAACTTTTTGCTTCACCTTTTGATGCCTGGCGCGAGTTTCCTGGATGTAGTCTCCGATCTTTGCCCGGTAGGTCCGACCGATTGTCAAATCGGCGTGTCCTGAAATTTCTCCCGAAGCTACGGAATTCCACAAGAGATTGTAAGCTGCGTCGCCGGATTCAACTTCCTCAACGACGATGTAGTAGGTTTTTCCGGCAATGAGCCCGTTCACGCTTATGATGCTGGCTTTCTCATCGATCCGCGCATCTTCAATCATTTCGCCCGATTCCCCCCGGAGAGTGAATGCAATTTGAGACAAAGGTGAGCGGGGCGTGAGAATAATATCGACTCGTTCTGACTCGTTTTCCGGAACTATAGAATACCAGTCTTCATCAAGCGCCATAGCTGCTCCAGCGTAGTAGCCCAACCATCCGCCTTTAAAGTTCTGAATCGAATAGGCTTCTTCCATTCTATCATTTGCCTCAAATCTGTCGTCTCCGCTGGTTGCTCCAGAGCGGGACCCAGTCGTTCCCGATGATAGCATGGAATTCCCCGAAGAGCCGTTCGCACGTACGAAGTAGGTGTAGGTTTTTCCGGAAGATGCGCTTGAGTCGTAGAACTCGTGAGCCTCCACAGTACCCACCTCTACGGCACCGTCGGCACTGCTCCCGCTGCTGCGGAAGACGGTGTAACTGCTTGAGCCGGAAACTCCGCTGTATTTCACCAGAATTCCCCCTTCGAAACTTTCTGTTGTGACCGTGCCCGGGGAATCATATGCTGCAGCCCGGCGACCGGCAACAATTGCGCTCCGTTCTGATTCCCCGGCTGCGTTCACGGCAGTGATAGAGTAGTAGTAAAGCGTTTCGACATCTCCGCTTGTATCATCAAACTTCGGAGAGTGAACTTCGGCAACCTGCGTTTCGCCTTTTCCGTCCGAACGGGTGCTGCGGTAAACGAGATATTTGGAAGCCCGCTGGGAATCGTCCCATTCGATTCTGGTATAGCGAGTCGAAGACCCGTTTGAAGCTACAGGATTCAGTGGTTTGGATGGACGCTCCTGCCTGAACCCGGTATCACTGTTGGATGCATCGGACTCTCCGAGCGGGTTGGCAGCGCTGACGTAGTAAGTGTAAACTCGATCGAGTTCTGCAGATTCGTCGCGAAAGCTGTTTGTTGTGGTAGTTCCAATCTGGTTATAGGAGGTGATCAAACTGTTCGTTTTTCGATAGACTCTGTATTCCGTAGTATTGTTTCCGCCCGTCCAGGTCAATTCGACGAAAGCGGTTGAAGACCCGTCCGTTGCGGAGAAGTTTTCAGGAGTGCTTGCTGCGCCGGATGGAGGGCATTCACCCGAAATTTGGTATCCACCGACGCAGCCGTAGGAAGAATATCCGTTCGCTGGAGTTCCCAGTGAGTCTCCTGACACGACCAGATAATAATTTCCGATCTCAAGCGAGTCCGTCCCTATTGTTGCTGAAAATGAATTTTCGGGGGCGGATGCTGCGATCGTTTCACCTGAATCATTCAGTATGGAAATCTTGAGGTCGAGATTCGTTTGAGCCGAATCAGGAAAAGCCGTGATTGAGATTCTGCCTTCACTGGTTACGGGAAAGTGGAAAACATCGACATCGTCTTCGACTCCGATTATCCCTGAAATATTGACGATTCCGTCGCTCAGGCCTTCCGGTGGGAGCGCGCTGTTCAGCGTGTTTCCGTAGTCGTCATCGATTGCGCCAAGTTCTTTGCGAAGAATTTCCAAGTCATCCTGAGTGGTGGTCGCACCAGGGTATTCGCCTTTGGAGAACTGCGATATGGTGCTGGAGTAACTTGACCCCATGATCGGAGCCCACTTGGTTCCAGACCCGCTGTGTTGGTGTCCGGAATAGTAAGTTTTGTCCTCCGATCCGTCATGAAGTAGACCAAGTTGGTGCCCGACTTCGTGACTTCCCGCCTCAGCCGCTGATTTCACCGAAGAATTAAATACCCAGCACATGAAATCGGTGGAGTCGCCAAATGAGTTCATGTATGCGACACCGCCGGAGCTTCCAAACCAGCTGCGAGTCGGGGTGAAAATGGCCATGCAACGTTTCCGATAGGAAGTGTTGTCGAATACTTCGCGATCGGTCGTGACGTTGACATCGAAAGCCCGATAATCTTCTGCGATCACAGACCAAATTTCCGTGATAGCATCGGAGTTCCTGAACGCGTCAGCGACGATAGGCTGACCATTGTTGTATCTCGCGTTCCATGATGTTCCCGAGACGGTCGTACCGGAAAAATGAAGATAGATGGTGTTTGTCGCTCCCGGACGACTTTCCAGCATCGGGATGTTGTCGGCAGATGAAGCCTCCTGAATTTCACCACTGTGGGACGCCTCTTCGGCTTCTTCCGGTTTGACCAGGCCGCCCAACAGTATGCCTCCCACCTTCTGTGAACACACCATCTCTTCTACCGAGCGGATTGATACGGAGAGTTCTTCGTTGGTTTTGCCTGGAGTAATTTCGATAGCATTGGGAGCGTGATCACCGGAGACGTGGCCGGATATGGCCCCGTCGATATCCTTTTTGAGATAGATGATCACTCCGGGATGGCTAACCAACTCAAGCCCAACGGTCTCGACTCCGTTTTCATGACGAAGGGACATGTTTACAATCGCCGGTGAACCGAATGGGAAAACTGATTCAATTTTATCACCCGGCTCTGATGAGAATAAAGGCAGGACTGAATTTCGCGAAACTTTGCCAGGAATTCCGCTGAGGGACTCTTCCCAGTGACGGATTGATTTTTTCAGCTCACCGTCACTTTGTTTTGCCAGTGTCTGTGCCGAGACGGCTTCCATTTGCTCAATCTCGCGGTCCCCGGTTTCATCGTGAATTGATGAATCGTGATCGGAATGATTGGCCGATTTTGATTCATCGTTTGTGCGCTGAGCACAGACAACAAATGCGACGAGACAGGCAACAATAATTAGGGGGATGACTTTGGCAATGTTTGCTTTCATCGGGATGGGGAGGTGAGGCAACCCATCAATTAAATTCTAGTATATGCAATCTAATTTTCATAATTTTAATAAATATAATAATTATAAGTAATGTATATACTGAAATTCAGTGATCATGAAATTCAGCGAGGATGCTGATTCTATGGAGTTATTCGAATCCCGTCAGGACCAATGTAAGCGTGGTTCGCGATCCGGAAGCTCTTGATATGGCGACCGGGATTCCTCTGTAAGTTTCTATAAGCCAGTAGTTTGAGGCTGTTATATCAGGTTTCGGGCATACTTAAGCTGCGAGGCTGAAGGAAGAGATTGGAGGGCTTTCAGCCAGGGCCGAACCGTGTTTCTACAGAGTCACGCAGTTTCCGCAATTTCGAGGATTTGTTTAGATAGGTTAGGCTTCTCAGAAATTACATAGCATTTTGAACAGTTTTTCTCAAAATTTGATAAGGTGGGAGAAAAAGGGTGGGGCTCATCAGGTTTGCCGAACGGTTTCGTCTCAGGATAAAAGTTGAGAATTCGCCGATACAGGGTCACTCCCGCAGTAAGCATGGGATAAGATCGAATCTGCGAAGGCAGCGTCCCCGGGCTTCGAGCTGGGACTGTTGAATCCAGTTCTCCAACCGTTTGAATTGCCGAGGGGAATCTCTTTATTGCGCCGTTTCTTTTCGGACACATTTGTGCGAGTGATTGCCCATGAGAATCGGACTACTTGGAGCAGGTTGGTTTGGGCGGGAAGCCCATATTCGCAATCTTTTGCAGATAGAGGGCGTCGAAGTGGTCGCAGTGAGCAGTCGAAGTGAAGAAAGCCTGAAAGCTTCGCAGGCGTTGGTGGGTGAAAGCCTGGAGGTTTTTACCGACTGGAGCGAAGTGGCCACACACGATGAGATTGACGCTGTCATCGTAGCTCTGACGAATGATCAGCATCATGCCGCTTCCATGATGGCACTGAACGCCGGTAAACATGTTCTTTGTGAAAAACCGCTGGGTTTGACCGTTTCTCAGTGTGACGAGATTATAGCGGCCGCAAATTCTGCCAACAAAGTTCTTCAAATTGGACATGAGATGCGCTTTCAGCGCCTATACGTGCACATGAAACAGATGATTGATCGCGGCGATATTGGTGATTTGCAGCTCATGTGGTGCCGGGAATTCCGGGGACCGATGCGTCCCGGCTGGAGATCAAGCGAAGAGAAGACTGGTGGAACAATTCTGGAAAAGAATGTGCATCACATTGATCTCTTCAACTGGATGATGGATTGCCCTCCGATCCGGGTTTCTGCGCATGGGGGAACGAACGTTCTTACAGATCGTGAAATTCTCGATAACGCGCAGGTTTTAGTCGAATACGAAGGCGGCCGAAGAGCAACGCTGGAGCTTTGTTTGTTTGCCCCCAATGGGGGCGATTGTGAGTTTGGTGCCTGTGGCGATAAAGGTCGGATTGACACCAAAAACCAGGCACTTGAGTTGATCTACCACGGTTTCGATGTGCCGGATCGCAATCATATGCAGATTGCGGACGAGGGGGATGCCGCCAACTTCGTGGACAGTTCCGGACGAGTTGATCGGGGCATTCTCCCGGAGCTGGAACACTTTGTTGAATGTGTCCGCGAAAGAAAGACGCCGCTTAATGACGGGGAAAGTGCGAGACTTGCGGTAGCCGTCTGTCTGGCCGCGCAGGAGTCGATCAAACGAAGGGAGTCCGTTGAGATAGCTGAGATCCTCGGATAGCAGGGAGCCAGTTTTCCTCGATTCAAACGTGATCGGTTACCCGGTTGCCTTGTCTCCTGCAATACTCAGGTTCCGTCGCTTGATATTTGCTATTCCTCCACTTTTCGCAACGCCTCTGCGTTGATACAGTATCGTAGTCCGGTCGGTTCAGGTCCATCGGGAAATACGTGCCCGAGGTGGGCGTCACAGACATTGCAGGTGACTTCCACTCGAACCATTCCATGACTGTTGTCAGTATGGTAAGCAACTACGGTATCTGATGCAGGCTGCGTGAATGATGGCCATCCGGTCCCACTGTCAAATTTTTCCGTGGAATCAAAGAGAAGGGTGTCACAGCAGACGCAGTTGTATTTCCCGGCTTCGATCAGACTGCACATTTCGGAGCTGAACGGCATCTCTGTTCCGTGCTGCCTGGTAATGCGGTATTGATCGGCAGTGAGTTGCGCCTGCCATTCCTCTGCAGTCTTTTCGACGCGGCGGTCGGGTTCCGGGTTTCCTTCTTCTGCGATATGGAGCACTTGATTCCAGTTGATCATTTTTTTTGAGGAGGGGTTACGGGTGATGTGCAAACCTTCGAGGAAACGGGTAACTTTTTCCAGAGGCATTTCACATGGGCAAATACGGTCCCCTGCTTTAAGTCGATAGTGGTTCAGGCTGATGAAATCGTTACCGCCGAGTTCCTTAGCGAAAAGTTTCTGAGACTTTCCCGCGTTATAAGATTCTTTCGTGATTTGATAGGTACGCCCCAGAAATTTTCCTATGGATATGCCGTCAGGGAGTTCGATGATTCGTTTGCTGGCAGATTGGTCCGGCATGGTGGAGGGTGGATAGCGGTAATTCCCAGCGAATAGGAAAACGAAAAGATGATCAACCTCGAAAACAGTTACCTGAATCTGCCGGATATCTTTTACAGCCGGGAAATACCTGAAACTCCGCCAGATCCGGAATGGATTCGGGGAAACGATGATCTTGCGCGGAAGCTGGGGATCGACCTGGAGTGGTTCCATTCCAGCGAGGCGTTAGACCTGTTTTCCGGTCGTGCGTTTCCGGAGGGAATCGATCCGGTAGCGCTCGCGTATGGCGGGCACCAGTTTGGTGGTTGGGTCCCCCGGCTTGGCGATGGTCGTGCCTTGTTGCTGGGAGAGATACTTTCGGAAAGCGGACGCTTTGATATCCAGTTGAAGGGATCCGGGCGAACCGGGTTTTCCCGCGGTGGTGACGGCAAAGCTCCGCTTGGACCCGTCTTACGGGAATATCTGGTGAGTGAAGCTATGGCCGCCATGAGCGTACCCACTACCCGTGCTCTGGCGGCAGTAGCTACAGGAGGAGCGGTCTACCGGGAGGAGGTTTTACCGGGGGCGATCATTACCCGGGTTGCCTCGAGTCATTTGCGAATCGGGACGTTTCAATTTGCGATGGCACACGGGGGGGAACGTGGTGTCAGGGCAATTGCCGATTTTGCTATTGAGAGGCACGACCAGGATCTCAAAGAGGA
>JAKSBG010000169.1 GCA_022361255.1 Verrucomicrobiales bacterium | reverse complement strand
TATGAGCGGGGACAGGCGGCCAACCGCCGTCGCACCAGAAATGGCGATGCCATGCGAGGGGCGAAAGCTTGCCCCCGTCAACTTGTCGTGAGACGGCACCGCCGGCATCTGAGGCAAACCCGCGAGCATCCCCCTGGTTTCACGGGCTGCCGCACTTGGCGCGATTTTTCAATCAACTGCGTCCCGGTTTGTTACCCTTTCCGCATTTCCTGGGGTCCGTCATGTCCGGTGTCACGGCGCCCCCTTGCAGCAGAGCCGCTTCATGGACGCCTTCACCAATACCGGCCTTCTTGCCCTTCTCATCCGCGCAACGCGGGACACGGCGCCGGAACTGGTCGCCGGCCTGGAGGCCCCCCACCCTCTGGCCCGCGCCATTCACCCCGCTGCCGACAAGACGGCGCTTGCGGGCAAACTGCTGGCGGCAGGCAAGGCCGGCACGCTCCTGTCGGTTGGCCGCTACCTCCAGGCCGCACCGGAGACGCCAACCCTTCTTGCCTTGCGGGCATCACCTGATCCACAGGTGATGGCGGAAAAATGGATGCGCCTTGAGCGCTACAACCACGCTTCGCACCGCACCGGGATCACGATGCCACGGCCAACAAGCTGGCTGTGCACTCGCTCCAGCACAGATCCCGCCGATGCGCCGACCCTGGCTGAGAACCTGCTCATCGCAGGCGTCCTGATCGGCCTGCTCGAGATAACGGGCCATGACGGCGTCACGCTCGAGCTAGGCCGCCGCCATATACCAGCAGGGGACCTTGCGTCTTTCCGGCACGACGGACGCATGATCGCGACCAGCTGGCGCATTCACTGGTCACCCGCATCGCAGGACAGGCCACATACCCCGAACGATCCGGACCCACCCTCAGAAAAAACGCCCCGTCCGGCAAGCGCCCGCCTCGTGACACTGCTTGCCACCGACATGAGCCGCCCCTGGCGCATTGGTGATGCCGCCCGCGCGCTCTGCCGGTCCGTCCGCTCTCTGCAGCGGGACCTGACCGGGGAAGGCGAGACCTTCTCAACCTGCATGCGCCGCGCCCGCATGACCCATGCCACACAGATGCTCATCGGTGGCGAAACATCGCTGGCGGAAATTGGCTTTTGCTGCGGCTATGCGGACCAGGCGCATTTCCAGCGCGACTTGCTCACCGCCACCAACGTCACCCCACGACGCTTCGGCCGCATCTCCCGTGGAATGGATGTCTGACCGGCTCCATCCAGTTTGGCGTGATCATTCAATAAGGCTGACGGCAAAGGGTCCACATCACACTCATCATTCCTCACTCAGGAGACGTGTGAT
>JAKSBG010000193.1 GCA_022361255.1 Verrucomicrobiales bacterium | reverse complement strand
TGGAACCGCCGAAAACGGAGCCCCGAAACTTGTTTCCAGCTTTCCCACCACCATTGAAACCCTGGTCTACCAAGCGGCCGACGGCAGCTTCTGGAAGACGCCGGAAAAAGCAGCCGTTGCCCCCGGCAGCCCGGTTCCTCTCGAAGCCATCGAAAAAGACGCCCACAAAGAATGGATCACCGAGATCAGCGGCGACTTCAGTGACCGGATGAGAAAAAGAATCCGCTTTCTCGCCAGTGAGCCGGGACGCTTCTTCGCGAAAAGCAGCAAAGCCTCCGATCTTTATCTCGAAACCCATAGCGGCATCGACTGGGAGACCGAGACTCTCCTCATCAGTGGAAACGTTCTCACGAATGGAAGCGAACCGACTCCCCCTGCCGCAACCGAAACCTCCACCCCGCCCGCGCTGAATGAGTGATTCCGATGAAATGCCGGTCGAAGCGGAAACGCCCGTGGAGGAAGTCGAAAAAGGGGAAACCCCGGTTCCCGACGGTCTCGCCACGGTTGAGGAAAAGCCGGAGGAAAAAGTGGCCGATCCCGCTGATGCGCCAGCTATTGAAGTGACCGACCTCTGGAGAAGCTTCAATGGTCTTCACGCCGTTCAGGGCATTTCCTTCACCGTCGAACGCGGACAGGTCGTCGGATTTGTCGGAGCAAACGGTGCCGGAAAAACGACCACCATGCGCATCCTCGCGACCCTCGATTATCCGACCCGGGGCAGCGCAAAAATCTGTGGGGACGACGTCGTCGCCTACCCTGCCAAAGTCCGTCAGCGAATCGGGTGGATGCCGGATCACTACGGCACCTACAGCAACATGACGGTGCTCGAGTATCTCGACTTTTTCGGGCGTGCTCTCGGCTTCAAAGGGCAGGACCGGATTGATCGCATTCTCGACGTGATGGAGTTCACCGACCTGACCAGTCTCTCTGACCGTCTCATCGACAAGCTGAGTAAAGGCATGGGCCAGCGCCTCTGCCTCGGGCGGGCGCTGCTTCACGATCCCGACGTCCTCATTCTCGATGAGCCGGCTGCGGGACTCGACCCGAAAGCGCGGGTTGAGCTCAAGCACCTCATCCGCATTCTCGCCGAGGAGGGAAAGACCGTTTTCATCAGTTCCCACATTCTCTCCGAGCTCGGGGAAATGTGCGACAGTCTGCTCTTCATCAACAGCGGCCGAATCATTCACCATGGCTCCGCCGAGAGCCTCCGCAAAGGATCCGCAGAAAACACCGTCGTGAATGTCCAGATCATGGAGGACCCCGACAAACTTCGCGAGTGGGCGGAACTTTCACCCAACGTCAAATACATCGACGCCACCAAGCAGGGCGGCCGGATTGAAATCGACTCCGTCGAAAACGACGTTATCGCCAGCGTCCTGCGCCGCATGATCAAATCCGACCTTTCCGTGATCGATTTTCACCAGGAGGAAAGAAAACTCGAAGACGCCTTCATCGAAATCCTCGGAGAAATCGAGGCCTCCGGCGGAGCGATTGTGAATTAGATGACCCAACCCTGTTACCTCGAACACCCAACCCTGTTGAATCCCCGACCCAACCCTGTTGAATCCCGACCAGGCCCGCCGGCAGAGTGGATTTCCCGATCCGCTCTGCAGAGCACCGACCCGGACGGCTGCAAAACGGACCGGGAAGTCCGTTCTACAAACTCTTCAAACTCTTCAAACTCTTCAAACTCTTCAAACTCTTCAAACTTGAAACTTCAACCTTGAACCCTACCCCTCCAGAGCTTCCTGCAAAACCGGCCGCACCGGCGCTTCCGGCAGCGGTCCCGCTTGAACAAAAGCTGGCCGATTTCCCTTCGCGCCTGAGTCCGGTCCTCGTCAAAGAACTGCGTCAGGGCCTGCGGACGAATCTGTTCGTCATCGCGTTTATCCTGCTGCAGACATTCATGATTCTCTGTCTGCTCGCGGGTCTGGCCAATCCGGGTTCGAATGACTCGAATGGATTTTTCTGGTTCTTCATCGCCGCCACTTTGTTGATCATTCAACCACTGCGCGGATTCAATGCGCTGAGCGGGGAATACCAGCTCAACACGATGGACCTGATCCAGCTGACGCGGCTCAACGGATGGAGGATTACGCTCGGCAAGTGGACGGCGCTCAATGCTCAGGGCCTGCTCTTTCTCGTCGGAGTTCTCCCCTATCTCGTGATCCGCTATTTCATCGGAAATGTGAATCTCGTCACCGACATTGCGGCGCTCGGATGCGTCGGACTTGCTTCCGGCCTGCTCACCGCCATCACGATTGGTTGCTCCGTTTTTAAGAGCATCATCCTGCGCGGCATTCTCCTTTTCGTGCTCGCGATTCTGGCGGTTTCCGCATTTGCTGCTGTCGGGAATTCTGTTTTCGGCCGATACGGACGGGCCCCGGATGCTACCCTCGGCATCATGTTGGCAGTGACGGCCGTTTACGGCATTCTCTTTTTTCTCTCTTTCGGAGCAAGCCGGATCGCTCCGCTCTCGGAAAACCAGGCTACGAGAAAAAGGCTCATTGCGATCGGATTCGCGCTGCTGTTCCAGGTCTTCTATTTTTTCGACGCCGAGGAGGCCGTCATTTCCATCACCGGAGTCATTCTCGGTCTCGCCTGTATCGATGCCCTGACAGAACCACTCCCCGTTTTCGGAAGGGTTTGCACACCGTTCCGGAACAATCTCCTGCTTCGCTGGCCCGGAGTCTTTCTCTGCCCCGGCTGGATCAGCGGCATCTTCTTTTTCATTTTCTGTTCCGCCCTTTGGTGGGGAAGCGCGGTTGTCTACGGAGCGGTTACCGGGGACGCCTTTCTCGACCAGATCGAGGATGTGGTGGTCTTCGCGTCGATGGCAAACCTCATTATTTTTCCGCTGCTGATCATGCATCTGTTCTTCGCGAGATACAGTTCGATGAATCACACTTTCGGGATCTACCTTTTCACACAGGCAGCACTCTTCGGGATCACCCTCATGGTCATGGCGATCGCAAATGCGCTTCGGCACTGGGAGGAAATCGCCTACCTCGCCGTGCCCATTCCGTCAGTCTTCATCGCTGCGGGGATGGATGGAAACGATGTCGATGAACCGGTTCACCTGATCATCGTCGTGCTCATTTTTGCCCTGTGCGTTTCCTTTCCCCTCCTCCGCCAGTTTCGCAGCGTTCGCGCCTTCTTTTCCGCCCTCGTCAAATCTCCCGATTAATCTATGTCTCTCCTGCCTCCATCGGTCGACAGCGACGCCATCGCCACCCGGGCGCGGAGATACGCAGATCTCTTTACTCTGCCTCTGAAAGACCGGAACTGGCGCGGCAATCCGGGAGACTACGCCGGTCTCGGGGTGGGAAGCTCGCTCGATTTTCAGGATCACCGCAACTACCTTCCCGGCGATGATCCCCGCCACATCAACTGGCAGGCCTACGCCCGGACAGGAGACTACTCGCTGAAGCTCTATCGTGAAGAAGTCCGCCCTGTCGTGGAGATCGTTTTTGATGTGTCAGGATCCATGTTCGCCGTTCCCGAAAAGGCGGCGCGCGCGGTGGAATTGCTCATTTTCTGCCACACCGCGGCCGAGAAAGCGGGAGCCTCGGCGCATCTCTATCTCGTGAAAGGAGCACACGCAAAGCCGATTGAAAACCATTCTCTGATTTCCGGACACTGGAGCGGAATTGCTGAAGAAATGCCGGATACCGATTCCTCCGCCGAGCCCAAATTGAGCGCCCTTCCCTTTCGTGCGAGATCCATGCGCGTGCTCGTGAGTGATCTCCTTTTCCCGGCCCCGCCGGAGACAACCGTCCGCGCGCTGCAGCACGGAAACGGCCGCGCCGTCGTTCTGTGCCCCTACTCGCAAACCGAATCCGACCCGGGGTGGGACGGCAACTACGAGTTTGTCGATACCGAAACCTCGACACGCCACGACCGGCGCGTCGACCCCTCCCTGCTGCGCCGCTATCTCGAAACCTACCGTAGGCACTTCGACCGGTGGAAGGCCGCGGCGATTCGCGCCCGCATCCCTCTCGCCCGCATATCTGCGGAGCGTCCGTTTGAAGAAGCAGTAAAACGCGAAGCCATTCCCGCCGACGCGATTCAACTCGCCTGACATGCCCGTCTTTTTCTCCAACCCGGCCGGATTCTGGGCCCTGCTCGGAATCCCCGTAATTCTGCTGATCCATTTTCTGCAGAGGCAGTCACAACGCCTTCCCTCGAGCACTCTTTTCCTGCTCGACGCCATCGACCGGCGCAGTCTTCGCGGACGGAAAATCGACAAACTGAGAAATTCCCTGCCGCTCTGGTTGCAACTTCTCTCCGTTCTCGTTCTGACCTGGCTACTCGTCGCACCGCGCTGGAATTCGGCGTCCTCGGTGCAGCGTATCGTTCTCGTTCTCGACAGCTCGGCCTCGATGGAAGCTTTTCGCGAAGCCGCAGTGGAAGCGATTGAAAAACAAATTCCAAAACTCACCGCCCGAACCGGTCAGGCTGCCTACACCGTTCTCGAATCCCATCTCCAGGGAGAAAAACTCTACCGGGGCGAAACCTTTTCGGAACTCGTCGACTCTCTTGAAGGATGGCAACCTTCGAACAGTGCGCATTCACCCGAGGGCGCGCTCCGGGTCGGGCGCAGCCTTGCCGGAACCTCCGGCGCGCTGATTTATGTGACCGACCACCTCAACGACTCGCTTCCCTACGGAACAACTCTGCTCAGCATCGGCGAGACTATTGAAAATGTCGGCTTTGCCGGGCTTTCCGTTCGCAGTCCTGAAGAGGGAAGTGATCCCACCTGGCAAGTCACGGTCCGCAACTACTCTGACACGCAACAAACAAGAGAATGGTTTCTCGCGGCCGGGCAGGAACGAACTTCGGCCCGATCCATCACTCTCGACCCCGGCGCGACGCGGACGCTCTCGGGAGTGTTTCCCGCCGGGGCGAGCCGCGTTCAACTGGTGCTCGAGCCGGACCGGTTCACGAGGGATGACACGCTCTTCGTGATCCGCCCCGAGCCGAAGGAGATCACCCTTGCCCACAACGTAGCGCCCAACGCAAGCGAACTCATCGCTGATATCATCGGCAGCCTTGAGAATGCGCCGATTTTCAGCAGCGATGAATCCAGCGGAGACGAGACATCCCGGCCGGACCTCGTTTTCTCCACCTACAATCCGCTCGACCCACAGCCCGCCCCTCCCGTATCGGTGGTCCTTCTGAATCAAAAAAATGTCCCCCGCACTTTTTTCAAAGGTCCCATCGTCGCCGCGAATCACGGACTAATCGAAGGGCTCAACTGGCAGGGCCTGATCGCAAAATCCACCGCCTCCATCCCTGTCGGGGAAAAGGATGTTCCCCTTCTCTGGCAGGGAGACCGTCCTCTCATTCTTCTACGGGAATCCGGAGAGATCAGACAGCTGCTTTTCAACTTCGACGTGATTCAATCCAACGCGGCACGCCTCCCCTCTTTCGTCGTTTTGATTCACCGTTTTGTTGACGCCGTCCGTGCTGATAAAATTGCGGCAAGGAATGAGAACGCCGAACTTCGACAGCCGGTCGAACTCGCGTTTGAGACAGGGGAGAACGCCGCGCCTCTCATCCTCAGCAGCGATGCCGGGGAAAGAACATTTCCTCTCAATCGCGCCGCGCTGATTCAGGCACCTTCGCAACCCGGGTTTTTCACTGTCCGTCAGGGAAACCGCCCGCTTCTCAACGGCTCCGCGAACTTCGCTGACACGCGGGAAGCAGACTTTTCCGAAGCGGCAACACGCTCCGACATTTCGGGTTTGCCGAAAGAAATCATCGAACATCAGACGGTTACCGATCCGCTCTGGAAACTCTGGGCGATCGGGCTTCTCCTCGTAGCTCTGTTGACCTGGCACATTCTCAAGCAGGCCGACCACCGCTCGCCGGCGGCCCGGGCCACTTGACAGAACTGCCGGAACTTCTCTTTTTACATTCCCGCATTTTCCCTTTTACTGCGCGACGCTTCTCTGACATGTCCTTTTTCGAACTCATCGCCGTCCTTTTCGTAATCGCAGCCGTTCTCGGCTATCTCAATATCCGTTACCTGAAACTTCCCACCACGATCGGCATTATGCTGATGAGCCTGGTCGTTTCTTTCATTCTCATTGTAGTGGGAATGTTTGTTCCCTCGATCGAACAATTCGCCGAAAGCATCATCGGTCAGATCGACTTTTCCGATGTCCTGCTGGAAGTGATGCTGAGCTATCTGCTTTTTGCCGGGGCTCTTCACGTGGATCTTTCTGATCTCGCCAAACAGAAATGGGTCATTGCCCTGATGGCGACCGTGGGAGTCGTCCTGTCGACTGCGCTGATTGGAACGGCTACCTATTTCCTGCTTCCTCTTTTCGGCATCGAAACCAAGTTTATCTACTGCCTCCTTTTCGGAGCTCTGATTTCTCCTACCGACCCGGTTGCTGTTCTCGGAATTCTCAAGAAAGCAGGAGTGGGCAAAGAACTGGAAACCAAGATCACCGGTGAATCTCTTTTCAACGACGGGGTCGGCGTTGTCGTTTTCCTCGCGCTGCTTTCCATCGCAACCGGCGACCACGGAGTTTCAGCAGGACACATCACAGAATTGTTTCTCGTGGAAGTGTTAGGCGGGATGGCATTCGGAGCCGTGATTGGATTTCTCAGCTACTACCTTCTGAGAAATATCGACAACTACCAGGTCGAAGTTCTCATCACTTTGGCGCTGGTGACCGGGGGCTATGCCCTCGCCTCGCACTGGCACCTTTCCGGCCCCCTTGCGATGGTCGTGGCGGGTCTCATGATTGGCAATCACGGTCGCCTTCTCGCGATGTCTGACACGACACGGGAACATCTCGATTTGTTCTGGGAGCTGGTTGATGAAATTCTCAATGCCCTGCTGTTTGCACTCATCGGTCTTGAGCTGCTCATCATTTCCAATCAGTTCACCATCCAGACTTTCCTTTTGGGGCTCATCATGATCGTTGTCACTCTCGCCTGCCGCGCCGCAGCTGTTTCTGTTCCTGTTTCGATTTTGAAACCGTTCCGGAGTTTCAGTGGAGGCACGATCAAAATGCTGACCTGGGGAGGTCTGCGCGGCGGAATCTCTGTAGCACTCGCTCTCGCGCTTCCGGAAGAAGCCGGTCGCGGCCTCTTCCTGAAACTCACCTACATGATCGTGATTTTCTCCATCGCCGTGCAGGGACTCTCCGTCGGAAAACTGTATCGTTCGACGCTGAAGGAAAGCAAACCTGTCACGGAGAAGTAGCCGGAGGGTCAGGAATCAGATTTGGGGTTTCTGGTGAGAAGGACGGAGTTATCGAGCCTTTTTACCACAACAAATCCTTCGTCCTCCATCCGCTTTTCTGTCGCAGCAGCCGCTTCCTGCCCCGTCCATTCCGGGTGAAGCTCCATCACAATTGTTCGGACGGATGCAGGGAGAGATGAGAAATCCAACTGCGTTTCCGCTCCTTCGATATCGCAAACCAGCGCAGTGGGTGATTCCTCCAACTGTTCAAGAATAGAGGACAACTTTCGGGACGGAACTTTAACCGATTTTCCACCAGCCTGCCCAACCCTGTTTTCCCAGAACTCACCGCTCGTATCGAGTTCAATTTCGCCATCTTCGGCAGCGACGGCTGCATGAATGATTCGGGGATCGCAATCGTTGGCCGCATAGTTCCTGTTGAGCAATTGTATCGTTTGAGGATTTGCCTCTACCCCATAGACAGACTTAACCCCCAGTTTCTTCCGGCAATAGAGGCCCACAAATCCGATCGCACTTCCCAGTTCCAAAACCACATCGTCGGAGCCTATTGCCTCTGCGCAAAGTATCCTCTCCTGATATTCATATCGTCCGGACAGGATGATGTTCTTCATCATCGGAGAGAGTCCCTCCATTTCGAGTTTCACCCCTGCCAGCTGAGCCCGTCGAACTCGCGGCAGATAAAAGCGGAACCGGATCCGAATCAGTAGTTCCTTCCAGGCATCTGTTAATCCTGCCGGGAAACTATTGCGCGATGGCCTCGAGGCCAGCTTTTCTGTTGCTGTCATCATATTGGTTTGTTTTTGAAATTTTGTTCATCCCTGTCCCATTGATCGAATCCAACATGAGACGATGGATATGCGGAATCGCCTCGACCTCACAGGGAAGTGCCGGGACATTCGTGAGCAAAGCCGCGTAACTCTGCGGGTCATCGGGATGGTAGCCATGCATTGCCCGAATGGGACGCTCGCCCATGTGACTGGGAACAATGAGAACCCCCTCACTGGCGAGGAATATCAGTTCGCCGAAACGGTCTTTCTCTACCGGCACGCGCAATTCTCGAAGCTCCGCGTTCGTCAGAATTCGGCCGTCTTCCACTGACTCGAGACGAGCGGCAATCAGCTCTCTCGCCTCGTCGCTTGAAAACCAGAAGCGGGCCATCGTGCTGTCATAAACCACATTGTAGTCGCGACCAAATTGAAGGGGAAGCGTCTCGATCAAAGCAGCAAGATCAAGATGCTTGTCGCAGTTCGCCATGCCGTGGTCACTGAAAACATACAAATCGACATTTTCGTAACTACGGCTCGCCGTATCATACACCTCGCGAATCCACGATTCATAGTGCTCGAGTTTTTCCGGAATTTCCGGGGCATCATTGCCGACACGGTGCAGCAACCCGTCGAGGCCGGCCCAGTAGACGAATGCGAACTCAATCTCCCCTTCCTTCAGCTCTGAAAGGACCGCGCTGAGATTCTCTTCTTCTGTGACATCAGGATTTGACCCGAAATGGGGAACGTTTCTTTCCTGCAAAACGTCGAAAATATTTGTTCCGCAATTCATGCCGCCGGGACGCAACGGGCTTTTTTTCTCCGTAAAATCGTAGAGGTGAATGTGCTGAAACGGAATGTTGTAGAGATCGAAATATCCCTCGAAACCCAGCTTCCATTTTGCAATCTTCGTGAGAAGACGACGAACGATACGCCTTCCGGTCAATTTTTTCGGAAGAAACCGGAGCCATCGCAAACTGCGGAACGGTGAATTTTCGGGATCGAAAATGAAGTAACACCAGTTCTCGTGCTGATCAGGCCAGTTTCCCGAGACGATGCTTGGCACACATGCCGAACTGTAACCGAAGACACTCCTCAGTTTATGGCGGTGCGGAGCTACTTTCTGTAGAAACGGTTGATCCTTGATAATCTCCCAACCGCAGGCATCCACCATCAGGAAGAGGGAAACAGACGAAGATTTCATGCGCTCACCTCCTCCTGAATCGAATTCGAACATTCATAGATCAACCGGGCTGCTTCTCTGCGAAATTCGCGTGCCTGGAACGGTTTCGAAAAGACAGCAGAAGCCTCCGGAAAGCGACTTGTATCCCCCAGTGCCACGATGGAATTGGCAGTCATCACGATGACCGGGATGTCGCTGGTATCCTCGGAAAGCTTCAGCCTTCGAAGAACCTCCTCGCCATCCATGAGTGGAAGCATGTAGTCCAGCACGATCAAGCCCGGCTTTTCCCTCGTTGCCAGCGACAAAGCATCGATCCCGTTGTCTGCCATCACGATAGGATGTCCAAGAGGCTTCAATACCATGCTGGTAACGCTCTGAATAATCAGTTCGTCCTCAACAATCAGAAGCGGAGCGCGCCGGTTCGAAGAATCACCAGACAATCGGCTCGCGAACTCGAACTCCCGGTGTACTCCCATGATCTCAAGAATCTGGAGAATTTCGGCAGAGGCATTAAATATTCGAAGCCTAATTCCGGAATCGCGGTGCCACCGGTTGAGTTCGAGAAGCGCAGCGACTCCTGATGCATCGATGTTGCGTGTTTCGGACAGGTCGAGTTCGATACGGCCTTTACGCCCGCGAAGTTTTTTTCTGACTTCAGCGATCCAGCCGATTGCGAGGCGCCGTTCCAGAGAGGACGGCCCGGTAAGAGGAATAGGATTCATTAGGTTTGTTGGGATGCAGGTTCAGGTGTTGAAGAGTTGTGCCCGGAGAAAAGAATTTCCCCCGCAAGCCTCACGAGACAGCGGCGCAAAACCGAGAGCCGAATCCGGAGAGAATTGTGACTGGAGAACCAGAGTGAATAGGCGATCGAGACTTCGTGATCGTTTCCGTCGACGCCCTCGGCATCGCCCAGCGAAAATACGCCGGCAGGGTGATCCATCCACTTCCGGGCCCGGGATCCTCCGAGGCAGGAAATGGCGTCAAGAGTAAGAGGGCGATTTCCGACCAGACTCATTCGGCCGCGCACTACCTCCCGCAACTCAAGCCAACGGGAGGCAAGACCCTCCACCCCCTCAAGGGTGCGCAGGGGAACGGTGCGATCGGGGAGACGGGAGCTCCCCACCTCGGGGAGAACTACGCGACGGAACCGGAACAACTCTTCTCCTTTGGAACGGGAAACTTTCCACCATGCGTAGAGAGGACTTGTTGTGAAAAGCAGGCCGGCGGCAAGGACTCTTGACAGCCATCCGACGGATGGAACCCAATTGTCCCGTTTCAAGTCTGCAAGAATAAAGTCGTCACCGATTTCAATGAAACTTCCGTCTTTCCAACGGCAAACCGTGTTACCCCAGACATGAGAATCCACTATTTCAGTTCTTTGCCCGACATAAGTATCGGGTCCGATCCAGCTCCCCTCAATCTGTGCTCCGCGATCCACAATGCTACCGTTTTCCACAATGGAATCTGCTCCGATCCGAACGTCCGGCCCGATACGAACATGAGGCCCGATCCAGACAGGGGATTCGATGGTAGCCGAGGGATGTATGCTGGCACGACTGCTCACCCAAACTCCCGGTGCTTTCTCACGTATCGTCAAATGTACAGGCATCGACCCTTCCTTTAAGCGGTCGATGAAAAACTGATGATTGGAGAAATGAACCCGGCCCGGAAGACCTGCGAGAGGCTTCAGGCATTCTTCTACTTTACGAACGACAACTTCAGCATCCGACTCAAATTCCCCGTGATACTTCAGAATCGCTTCCTCAACATCAAGTTCCCGATCCGCCGCAACACAATCGATCTTCAGTCCCCAGGAAGAGGTCGACTCAATGGCGGCACGAATTTTCCCGGGACGATCAGGGGAAACAACCAACACTTCGCCCGCTCCTTCACGGGAGAGAGATTCCAATGCACGATCCAGGGCTGACCGCCCGAAAAGCGGGACAAGGGCCAGGGGGGCCTGCTTTTGAAAAAGACGCCCTGCCGGCAGTTGGTTCGGGCACAAAAGAATGACGTTCATATCGGAAAAAGGGTTGGAAATCACTTACCAAGGAGCATGGCGGGAGGCGTTTTGAGAACGATTCGAATATCCTGCCAAAGGTTTTGTCTTTCGATGTAGTCAACGTCGAGCTGGACCTGCTCTCCAAAATCGATCGTGTTGCGATCCGAGACCTCAAAAAGCCGTCCGTCCCGCTCACCGATCTGCCAGAGACAGGTCAAGCCGGGCTTGGCGAGAAATCGTCGTCTGTCGTCCACGCCGTAGAGGGAAACCTCCCGTGGAACCGGAGGGCGAGGTCCCACGATGGACATGTCACCAAGCAGGACGTTGAACAACTGAGGAAGTTCATCAATTGAAGTCCGCCGGATAAACCGTCCAATCGGAGTGATGCGCGGATCATTCGCCATCTTGAATGTGACTCCGCCGTCTTTCTCGTTTTGCTCGAGAAGAGCCGCGAGCCGATCCTCCGCGTCAACACACATGGACCGGAATTTCCACATCTGAAACTCTTCGCCGTGGAGCCCTACCCGGGTTTGACGGAAAAGAACCGGCCCACCGTCGCGACGAATCAAAAGCGACACAAACACCATCAACGGAGCGTTCATCAGTAGAACGATCGTTGCCGCGACGAGATCGAAACCACGTTTGGCCAACCTTCTCCCGCGATTCACTGACCACCAGGAAATGCGGCGAAAGAAAAACAAGGAATCCAGGAGGAGTCTACCAACCGGGCTCACAGATCGTCTGAGCTGACGGTAGGACTTTCGGGAAAAAGTTGGAGTGGTGTTCATGACGACGAAAACTATCGTCACCACCCCCATCTGTAATCCCCCTCAAGAGGGGGGAATCACTTTGTCTCCGAAGAAACTCCGGTAAACATTTTCTCGAGATCGCCGATGTAACCGTCGAAATCGTATCGCTCACTGACTAGCTCGAAGCCTTTCTCCCCCATCTCTCTGGCCTTCGCCTTGTCCTCGAGAAGTTCATCGATTCTCCCCGCGAATGCATCGCGATCCATCCAGGGAACGAGATAGCCGTTGTGACCGTCCTCCAGCCAGTCCTTGATTCCCCCTGCGTCAAAAGCCACAACCGGGAGAGCGTAGCGCATCACTTCCAGTCCAATCGTTGCGATCGGTTCCGGCCAGAGCGAACTGAGCGCCACAACACTGCAATCTCGATAAAAACTCTTCAGCTCCTCCTGGGGGACAAATCCCCGAAAGTGAACCCGGTCAGAGAGACCCAGTTTTTTGCTCAAATTTTCGCAGTGCTCTTTGTGATTCCCGTCTCCGAGAATAATGCACTCAAAGTCATTCTTCACGCGGGCAAGGGATTCGAGAAGCACGTCCACCCCTTTGCCCCGAATGATCTGCCCTGCGTAAATAATGAGGTTTCGCTCACTGAATTTGCTGCGAAGCCCCTCTTCTCCCATCCTCGGAACCGGCGCGTGAATCTCAATCCGTTCCGGATGAAACCCGTTCCGCAGCAACTCGTCTCTCATGTAGCGCGTCACGACCACCATCCGGTCAAACTCGCGGTTCAGGGCAATTTCACGTTTCTTTTCCGCGTAGCTGACATACTGCAACGGAAATCCCCCGTCACGATTCCGAACTACACACGCTCCACACACAGTGGGACAATACCATGTTGCCGGACGCGTGCAGATCTTCCGGGTGAACACGTTGTATTTGTAGCTGCGCATGCAGTAGATATCATGATCGTGAACCATGCGAACCAGCGGCCGACCACTGGAAACAAGAGCTTCAATCACATCGAGATCGGCCATCTTGTGAACGTAGATAGCATCCGGCGAAAATTCCTCGATTGCCCGATTCGTCGAGGCTACTGAATCCGCATCAATCGAATAGGCATTCGGAAACACTTCCCTCCAACCTTCCTCATTTTTCCCGGTCCCCGGGCCATGAAGAATGCCGATTTCATGTCCTCTTTTTCCGAGTTGCTCCGCAGTGATAAAAGCATTGGCCTCCGCACCGGCAAGAGCACCGAACCGTTCGTGCACGTACAGCAACTTCATGAATTTTTCTCCAGCTCCGAATGCAGGGTTTTCAATTGAGATTTCGCGAGCGCGAATTCACTTCGGACTGATGCAGCCAGGGAAACCTGCCCGGGAATTTCCTCATCCTCCGCCATCCTTTCAAGCTGGTAACAAAGTTGATGAAAGGTATCCAGCCCGAAGAGAGCACTGCCCCCTTTCAGAGAATGGGCGAGGCGTTTCAACTCCTTTTGGTTTTCCCCACCGGCGACCTCATCAATCTCATCGAGACGTAGAGGTGTGTCCTCGATCCATCTATCAATCAACTGCATCGCCGAATCCCGGTCCAACTCCTCTGCAAGTCGCATCACAGCCACCCGTGCAGAATCCTCCACTCCGGGATCCTCCTCTTTTCCCGAAATGTTTGAAGACCCGGCTGCCGGGTTCTCAGGAAACCCGGCGGGTTGAATCAAAGACAGAGCTTCCAGCAAATCGTTAGATCGCAGGGGCTTTGAAAGATAGTCATCCATTCCCGCATCCAGGCACCGCTCGCGCTCACCGGCCATGGCATTCGCTGTCATCGCTATAATACGAATCGGTGGACGCGACCATGTTTCATCTGATTCGATCTCGCGTATCGCTCCTGTCGCCTCGTAGCCGTCCATCACCGGCATATGACAATCCATAAGAATTCCATCATATACTCCCTTGCGAAAACGTTCGACTGCCTCCGCTCCGTTCGGAGCGTGCTCATACGGAAAGCTCAATTTCTCGAGATGCATAATGGCCACCCGTGCATTCACCTCGTTGTCTTCCACGATGAGTATGTGCGGCAGTTCATCGGCAATGAGACGTTGCTTCTTTGTCTCAACCTCCGCTTTTTCCGGGGAGGTGCCCCGCATCATCGCCTCAAAGAGCATCCGGCGCCGGAGGGGTTTGTAGAGGAGGGTGTCTTCCTTATTCAGAACCGCCCGATCCCTCATCGAATCTGTAAACTGGCCCATAAGTATAACACGGGGACGAGTCGATGATTCGTCCATTTCCTTCAAAACATCGGAGATCCCATCTCCGAAAAGACGACTGCTGATTAGCAGAACATCCCATTGCCCCCGCCTCATTTTGAGTTCGTGAATCGCTTCCCGATCACTCGCAACCGCGAGCGGAGGATACTCTGTGCCGGCCAGTGCCAGAACCGCAGCATGCCGGGAAAGAGAAACTTCGTCAGCAATGAGCACCCGTTTCCCGCGAATCTCCGACGGCAAAACCGGCTCACTCTCGCTGGTGGCATTTCCCGTCGGCAGCACCAGGGAAAACACCGAACCTCTCTGCGGTTCGCTGGTCACGCTGATTCTTCCGCCCATCAATTCCGCGAGACGTTTGGAAATTGCGAGGCCCAATCCGGTCCCGCCGTAGCGGCGAGTGGACGATCCATCGACTTGTGAAAATGGTCGAAACAGGCGATTCAACTGGTCCCGGTTCATCCCGATCCCGGTGTCCTCAACCACAATCTCAATTCGCTCGCCCCGGTTGTCAGGGGCACATCTAACAAAGATGTTAACCTCTCCCTCGTCCGTAAACTTGATTGCGTTTCCAAGCAGATTCAAAACGATTTGACGAAGGCGGCCCGAATCCCCCACGATGGATGAGGGCACTCCCGGCTCTATAACAACACTCATTTCGAGACCTTTCTCCTGAACTTTGTGATAGAGCAGATCGACGATACCGTCTATTACCGCGTCCAAAGAGAACACCTCACTCACAATTTCGAGCCTTCTCGCCTCAATCTTGGAGAAATCGAGAATGTCATCGATTATTGTTATAAGTGCTTCACCGCTTGAAAGAATCGACGAAGCCATCTCCTGCTGGGCTCCCTTCATCTCGGAATCCAGTAACAGAGACGCCATACCAATAATTCCGTTCATCGGCGTGCGAATCTCGTGACTCATTGTGGCAAGGAACTCTCCTTTTGCCCGGTTTGCTGATTCGGCCTGCTCTTTGGCGGCAAGAACATCGTACTCGACTTCCTTTCTTGCAAAAAACTGCCCGATCTGAGCCCCGATACCGGTAAGAACACGCGGGAAAAAGTCATCGATGGGATCATTGTATCCCCAGAAAAATTCGAAAACTCCCAGGACCTGGCCGCCCTGCAAAATCGGAAACGCGAGGACACCACCTAATCCGGCTTCATAGCCGGCTGCCGCGCGTGGACAGCATTTTGAGACTTCATGCAGGTTCTCGACCCAACGGGTTTCGCCGGCCTCCCAAACCTGCCCCGGCAAGCCCACCCCGATGTGAAACTGATATTCTGATGAAGTCTTCAGAAATTGCTTCAATGCTGCCTGATTCTCGCTCGTCTCATCGAGATAGGTCTGAATGAGTTGGAGAGTTCGCGTTTCTTCATTCAGCAACCAGGCACTCCCGACACACCAGCCAAGCCGCTCACCAATAGCCGCGAGAATTCTTCCTGAAGTTTCCGTGCGACTTCCATCGCCGTTCAAAACCCGCGATACGTCCAACTGCACCTCACGCCGGGTTTCGTCCCGCTTTCTCTGCGTGATATCGGTTTCGATCGCCATGAAATTCGTAATTTCCCCGCCCTCACCGAAAATGGGCTGCACCTCCAGAGAGACCCAGTATGGACGCCCCATCTTGTGGTAGTTCAGGATTTCTGAAGTGAATCCTTTTCCGGCCGAAAGCTGCTGACTCATATACTCGACCGTTTCCCTGTCGGTCCCCGGCCCCTGAAGGAAACTCCCGGGGGATTTTCCTTCCACCTCGTCGAGCGTCCACCCGGTCATCCGCGAAAAACCGTCATTGACCCACTCAATGTTTCCGCTGCTGTCCGTCATCACAACCGCGTTGTCGGTTCTTGATGCAACCAACGCCAGTTTCCGGGACTCTTCCTCCCGCGCTTTCAGGTCAGCGCGACTCGCAGTCAACCGGTCTGCCAGTTTCTGCAGATCCGAATTCGCCATTTGCTGCGTCTGCACCAGTTGAAGCAAATCCAGCGACGGGTCATGAATGGCAAAGTCTCCAAAAGTAATTCCCAGGCGATCCAACTCGTCACTGCTCTGGAGCCAGGGGGAGCAGAGCATCAGATTTCTCGATTCTCCGGGACGGGATATCACTTGCCCGCGGAATTTGGTTCCACTGTCCCGATGTTCAAAAAGGAAGAGGAGGTCGGAGGATGCCTCAACCCCCAGGTCCTCGAAAGTGCCTTCCGGCCGGATCAGTTTGAAGATATCAGAGACACGACAGTTCGGGCGTAGGTTACCGCATGTCTTCTCCAGAGATTTCCCCCAATCGAGGATTTCACCGGAATCATCCCAGGCGAAGTAGAATGGAAACACTGCTGCAAACTCGTCCGCTGACAAGCCTTCCTGTGCAGACACTGACGGTTCTGTAATCACGACTCAGCCTGCCATTTAACCTGAAAGCGGTCACATTCACCGTTCTCCTCACGATTTTCGATCAACTCGCAGGTGGCCGGTGTGTCGTAGTATTTGCCCAGGCCCTGAACCAGACCAACCACGAAATTAGTGAGGCCGGGGCGATGAGTATAGTAACGCAGTTCGAGGCAGTCCTCGCCAACGTCGACGCACTCGAAACGCGGGGGCTTGAGATCCGGATAGATCATGGAGACCCGCGTGTGAAAGTTTGGCAGATTCACGAGAAATTCCTTCAGAGAACGTCCACCGGCTTTCATCATCGAGCCGTAACTCTCACTTGCCGTTTTCAGGACCCAGTGTTCACCGAAAGCAATCAGAATACTCTCGGCAGGCGTTTCAAGAATTTCAGAAGCCGCTCCGACGAGGTCATAGGTGAGGTCATCAGGATAGCTTTCATTGCTGATAAACACTTCCTCCTCCACTCCTGCCCGTTTCTTAATGGCCTCCCATTTATCTTCACCAAAATTGGAAACGACGAGATCTTCTACTGCTTTGTTCACAAGTCCGTACATGGAGCGCGGTGGGTTCGATTAGTTTAGAAATGCCGACAATCAGGCACGTCGATAAGATCCCAGATTTCGCAGTAATACGCAAGCCTTCACATGCCCCCCCAATTGAGGGGACCGTCCCTCACCTGAGGGGATAGAGAAAGCCTTCCCGATGGCGAATGCTTTTTCATGACCCAATCGATTATCCATGTCCCCCGCCGGTTCGTCCGTGATGAATGGGGGGGAACCGAAACAGTGATTCAGGAAATCGCGAAGCGGCAACAACTCTCCGGCTTCGCGCCGAAAGTCGTAACCTCCCTGGCTCTGGCGGCGAAAGCCAAAGAAACAATCGAAGGAATTCCAGTGGAGCGGCATCGCTACTGCTACCCCTATCTCGGGCTCTCCGCAGAAAACCGGCTCCAGCTTGACAAGAAGGGCGGCAACCTGCTCTCCCTCCCTTTGCTCACGGCACTTCTGAAAGAAGAAAGTCCGAGGATTTTTCACGCGCATTCTCTCAAGCGACTGGGGGGCACAGTTGCCACTGCCGCCCGGATTCGACGCAAACCGGTTGTCGTTTCCCTGCACGGAGGAGTGTTCGACGTCCCTTCCTCTGAGATCGAGGGTATGAGTCGTCCGGTTGAGGGAAAATGGGAGTGGGGAAAACCATTCGGGGCACTTCTCGGATCACGGTCTCTACTCGAAAGAGCTGATATGGTGATCTGTGTAGGAGACAGTGAAGCGCAAGCCGCAGCCCGACAACTCTCTCATGACCGGGTCTCCTACCTGCCCAACGGAGTGGACACGGGGAAGTTTGAAAAAGGTGATCCAAAGCAGTTTCGAGAAAAACACAAGATCCCCCGCGACGCGACACTGATACTGAACGTCGGGCGGATCGATGCTCAGAAAAATCAGCTTGGCCTGGTAGAGTCATTTCAAAACATCGCGCGTGACACTCCATCTGTGCATCTAGCCCTCATCGGTCCCGAGACACAGCCTGAGTATGCCGGAAGACTGAGATCGCGAATCAAGGACAGTGGCGTCGCAGACCAAATCACGCTGATCCCCGGTCTCGCTCCGGATGACCCCGACCTTCTCTCAGCCTACCGTGGATGCGATATTTTCGCCCTTCCCTCCTCCCACGAACCGTTCGGCATTGCAGCGCTGGAAGCCTGGAGCGCATCGAAACCAGTCGTAGCAAACGCAGTCGGGGGGCTTCGAACGCTCATTCGCGACGGACGGACCGGGTTACTCGCTGACTCAGGGACAGCATTCTCTCATCAGCTGCGGACTCTCGTAAAGTCCCCGGAACTGCGACTACAGCTCGCCGACGAGGGGCGGCGCGAAGCTTTGCGCTTCTACGACTGGAGCATCATCGAGGCACGCCTCGAGGGGCTCTACCGGGAAGCTGAAAGATTTCATCAATCGAAACAGCAGAGCTCGATGCTAGCCCGAAATTTTCTTTCCCCGACTCATGGCTGACTTATCCATGTCCAAAACGATCGTTCGCAATACGGTCTCCAATTATCTTCGCACATCCGTCGCTCTCGTCGCCGGACTGCTGACATTCCGCCTTCTCTACGGATACTTCGAGGAAGAGGAATTCGGATTCTGGGCACTTCTCTGGAGTCTGTTCGGAATGGGAGTCATCTTTGATTTCGGACTCGGATTCGCCGCACAGAAACGTGTTGCCGAGCTCGTGGTCGCGGAATCGTGGAGCGAGCTGAGCCGTATCCTTTCGTCGATTCTATTCTTCTACATCGGCATCGCTGTCGCGCTACCTGTCGTCGTCTTCGCCACTTCTGCGACATGGATCGGATGGATCGGCCTGCCCGATGGAAGGGAAGAGGAATTCCGAGTGGCACTCGGCTTGTTTTTCGCCGGCGTCAGCCTTTCGTTTCCCCTCGGAATTTTTCCTGAGATCTTGCGGGGACAGCAGAAAATTCACGTCGCAAACTGGCTCGTAATCGCAGCGGTTTCGGTCCGCCTGGTTCTCGTGGTTGCCGGAGTAAACCTTGGCTGGAGTTTTACAACCCTTCTTCTCATTGCCATTGGATCGACCCTGGCTCCCGATCTCTGCGCCGCCTTCTTTGCCTTTCGCTCCCTGCCGAAAATCAGGATCTCGCCGCGTCTCTTCTCGATTACCACTCTTCGATCAGTAGCACATTTCTCGGTTTTCGCTTACTGCGGAATCCTCATCAATCTCGCCCTTTCGAGAACAGATCAGCTCGTAATTACGGCATCACTGGGAGTCGGTGCGATTGTTCTTTATCAGGCAGGAGCGAAAATTGCAGAGATGTTTCGCGACTTCACCCGTCAACTGCAGGAGGCTCTTTCCCCGGCCGCCGCGTCGCTGAATGCTTCGGGAGACGGCAGGGGTCTGCGGATTCTGTTGCTGGAAGGAAATCGATGGAGTGCCCTTCTCGCCACCCCCCTTTACCTGCTTTGCGCCTTTCATCTGGAAGCCCTTATCACGCTCCTCACCGGAGACCGAACGCTCGCAAGAGAGACCTGGCTGATTGGCCAAATCCTTCTCATCTGGTACTACACAGCCATTCTCACCCACAGCGTTTCCCGACGCGTCTTCATGATGACGGGACATGAGAGAAAACTGACACGTCTCGGCGCTGCCGAAGCTATTGCCAACCTTCTGCTCAGCATACTCCTCGTGATCTCAACAAAAAGCGTTGTGGGAGTCGCTCTGGGATCTCTGCTTCCCACTTTGTATTTCGGTTGGAAACACTATTGGCCCTGGATGGCAAGAGAATCCGGAATGAGCCTCCGACTTTACTTTCGGGCAAGCATTGCCCCTGCACTCTCCTCCGCGCTCGCTCCCTTGGTCTTTCTCACAGGGGCTCAGGCCTTTATTGTGCCGCTATTCGATTCGCCCTTCGTCCTTCTCGCGATCTCCGGATCCAGCGCGGGAGTGATCGCTATTTTCTCCACCTTCTTCTTCGGCCTGACAAACGAAGAACAACACCGGTTCCGCATTGCACTTTCCAAACGAATTCCCCGACTGGCCAAATTATCATGAAGCAACCTCCCGTGACAATCATCATGCGCAGTTTCAACGAAGCCTGGGCACTCCGCGACACACTCCCCGCACTGGAGATGCAAAGCTACCGGAACTGGCAACTTATCGTAATCGACAGTGGCAGCACCGATGGCTCACAGGAGCTCATCCGCGCAGCGCACCCTCTTCACTTCATCGAAATCGAACCCGGCACCTACATTCCCGGAAAAGTTCTGAACCGCGGAATGGAACTGGCAGACACGGAGCTCTGCATCTTTCTGAATGCCGACGCGACGCCGCAGGATGAAAACTGGCTCAGCGCTTTGGTGGAAGCGCTTTCAAAACCGGGGGTCGGTGCCTGTTTCGGTTGCCAGATTCCCCGACCTGACTGCGAAGCCGTCTACGCATGTGACTACGAGCGCTGTTTCGGGAAGCACAGGGAGTCCGCTTCCTGGGATCACTTCTTCAGCATGGTGAGCAGCGGTGTCCGGAAGAGCGTGTGGAAAGAACGCCCTTTCCGCGAAGATCTCCAGTACGCCGAAGATGACGAATACACCCGCTGGTGCCGGAATGCAGGCTACGAAATTGCCTACGCTGCCGAATCCATCGTAATGCACAGCCATAACTACACCGCCCCTGAAATCTTCAAACGATCGTTCGGGGACGCGAAGGCGATCGCAAAGTCCTCACCGGGGAAGATCGCCCCGAGCTGGGTCTCCCACGTCGCTCTTGGCTGGGTAAAAGATTTCAAAAAAGATCTCCACTACTGCGTCGCAAACGGGCGGGTGGGTGAGTTACCCCACGCCATGCAAATTCGATGGCATCAACGTCGTGGAAATCTGGCCGGCACTGTGGCCGGACTCGAATCCGCCGCAGCCTCCCGGTAAAAAGCGAACGCGGAAAGTCGAACTCCACCCAGCTGGGGGGAATGACCAAACCCGGAAGCTGGAAGAGGATCTATCAACCTCCAAACATACTCAGCTATGAAAATCCTTGTCCTGACAAATCTCTACCCTCCCCACTCAATCGGTGGTTACGAACTGCGCTGCCGTGATGTAACAGAATCCCTGATCGAACGCGGCCACGACGTTTCCGTTCTGACCTCCAATCACGAAGAGGTCATTGCAAACACAGATTGTCCGACCTCCTACCCTGTCGAGAGAAGCCTTCGTCTTCACGGATTCTTCGGCCATCCCTGGTTGGGGATTCGAGACCTTGTCAGCCTGGAGGAACATAACAACGATATTCTTCGCAACGCGATCCGCCGCTGCAATCCCGACCTCGTTCACGTCTGGAATCTTGGAGGAATTTCCAAGTCGCTCATCCTGACGCTCCAGTCACTGGACATCCCGTTCGTATTCGACGTGTCCGACCACTGGATCGCCAGAAGTCTTAAAGGCGACGTCTGGCTCGACTGGTGGAACCGGAAGCAGCCATCCGTACCTGCCCGCATACAAAGGGGGCTCTGGAATCTGGATGGACACCGGAGACGGTGGCAGGACCAGGCTCCTACCAATCCTCTGCAGCACATCGACTTTCAGCGTATTTATTTCTGCAGCCAGAAAATGAGACGAATCACGGCAGATGCCGGTTACTCCGTCGCCCACGGTGATGTGATTCATTGTCCGGTAGATACGTCGAAATTCCATGGCACTCCGCGGGATACTCCGGCAGCTGTTTCGAAGCTTCTCTATGTCGGACGGCTCTCTCCTGACAAAGGCATATTCACCGCCCTGAAAGCGATGACATCCTTGAAGGAAAATCCAGACATTAAGCTCAACATATATGGCAACGGGGATCCGGATTACGTCGACAGCCTGCGCCGTTTTGCTTCACGAAACGAACTTCCGGTGAGCTTCCGGAGCGCGACATCAGGTGCTATGCCCGATGTCTACCGGAGCCACGACGCCCTGATTTTCCCTTCTGAGTGGGAAGAACCCTTTGCTCTCACCCCGCTTGAAGCCATGGCCTCGGGAATCCCGGTGATTGGAACGATGACGGGGGGCAGTTCCGAGTTGTTTCGCGAAGGGGAGAATGCTCTCACCTACGAAGCCGGCAACACTTCTGACCTCGTCTCCCAGGTTCGCCGTCTCGTCAGCGCCCCCCGCCTCGCCTGCGACCTCGCAGCAAATGGCCACGAGGAAGTGACCAGACGGTTCCCTCTTCCGGTGATCGTCGACCAGATTGAAGACTATCTCGTCGAAACTCTTCATGAGTGGATCCCCTCCGGACTACCTGATTTTCTCGCAGCATGAGCAGCCAGCTTTTTACCAGAGACGGAGATGAATTTCTCGAGTGTCGTATCGCAGAAATCTGCAGGGACGTTCGGGAAGAGTTGCTTGCAATCATGTCTCCGAAAACCCTGAAAGGGATCGCCCTCGCTGGCGGGTATGGCAGAGGGGAAGGTGGAGTCTTTCACACTGAGGCGGGTGATAAACCATACAATGATGTCGAGTTCTTTGCCTTCGCCCACGGCCCCAGGCACATTCTCCGAAAACGCTGGAACCGGAAAATTCACGCTCTCGAGATCCGCCTGACGGAGAAGTATGACATCGACGTTGAAATCCGGCTGCTCGGGTCGGGGGAAATTCAGCGATCAAATCCCTCCATGTTTTACTACGACCTCCTGATGGGACACTTCTGGGTCCTCGGTGACGAAAGTCTTCTCGAGAACTGCCAGCACCACGCCGACCCGAAGAATCTTCCGGTATCGGAGGCAACTCGACTTCTGATGAACCGGGCATCGGGGCTTCTCTTCGCGAAGCGCCGGCTTTCTCAGGATTCGTTCGACAGCAAAGACGCAGATTTTGTATTCAGAAATCTCGCCAAAGCGCAGCTTGCGATGGGCGATTCCATTCTCGCGAGCCGGGGGCGATATCACTGGAGCTGTCTTGAGCGACACAAGAGACTCGTCTCGCTGCAGAGAAACAAGGAAGTCGTAGAGCACCATTGGGCCGGCGTGGAATTCAAACTTCATCCGCACCTGCCCGAATGCTCGAAAGAGGAACTGCAGGATTGCCTTGAGGACGTTTCAGATCAGCTTCTCGAAGTTTTCCTGCAAATCGAATCCAAAAGGCTGGGACGGTTTATTCCCTCGGCGGATTACTATCTCAAAATTCGATCGCAGACGTCCACTCCGTTTAATCTACGGAACCGCCTGATCAACTTCCGGGACAGTGGGCCTGCAGGTTTGCTTGATGATTCGCACCCGAGAGAACGTCTCCTCGACCTGCTCTGTTCCCAACTCTGGTGCCGGGAAGAAAATCAACCCGCCTCGTGCCGCCCCGAAAACTGGGTAGGCCTGTGGCAACGACACGGATAACGATGATCTTCCCCAACCTTTCCCGCGACATCGAACGCAACCTCGCCGACTACAATGCCCTCCCCGGGTGGAAGCGAAAACTGCTGGCCGGCACACTCAACAGCATTCACGCCGTCGCTCTTATTCGATTCCAGTTCTGGTGCCGCAAGCACCGGATCCCGACGATCATCCCTGCGAAACTGCTCTTCTGGTTCTTCCGTATCGAAATCAGCAGTGAGGCCCGTATCGGCCCCGGACTGCGGCTTCCGCATCCGACTGGAATCATCATCGCACCCGGATCGGTAGTGGGAAAAAATTGCGATCTCTACGCGGACACCAGACTGGTTCTCGCGCATGGCAACAGGCAGGGACCTGTCCTCGGAAACGGTGTCTTCATGGGCGATGGCGCAAAAGCCGTCGGAGCCGTCACCATCGGGGACGACGCCGTGATCGGAGTTTCCGCAGTCGTGACAAAGGAGATCCCCCCAAATGTGAGGGCTGCGGGAATTCCCGCGCGGGTATTAGCTACCCCATAGTCACGGACACCATGAACATTCTCGTCATCTACCCCTACATTCCTTTTCCTTTAGACCGTGGGACGTTTCAGCGAACTTTCCACCTCCTCCTGGGGCTCGCTGAGCGTCACACGGTCGACCTCCTCGCACTCAGTGAAAACGGTGAGCGACTCGAACATCAGCCGGTATTTGAGTCCTTCTGTCGCGAGGTTCGTTTCGTCCCGTTCTCGCACCCGAAATGGAAGAAGCTTTTCCCGCAGCGCTTCTTTCAACCGAAACCGTCGACGATCGAGCACTGGAACTGCGAAGAAGTTGCCAATTCCATCCGGGAGCAACTCCGGCGCTACGACTACGATGCCGTCCATGTTTGCGATATCGTGCTCGCTCAGTATTTTCTAACAGAACACAAAGACATTCCTCTAACCGTCGATCGCAGCCGGGTTGACCTCCAGTATCAGACTCAGCAAACCCGTTTTGGCATTCGCTCGTGGAAAGGAAAACTTCTCGCCCTCGAGAACATCGCAAAACTCTGGTTCTACGAAAAGCGCGTCGCCCGAAGAAGCCAACGCCAGGTTCTTTGTGGTCCGGACGATCATCGATTCGTCCGCAGATTTATCAGTCGCTCCGTTCCCCTCCAGGTCGTTCCCAACGGAGTCGACCTCGACTATTTCCGCCACGATCCGCACAACAACACCGACCTCTCCCCGACGATCGTCTTTTGCGGTGCGATGGATTACATGCCGAATATCGACGCCATCCGCTGGTATTTTTCGGAAATCCACCAACATATTGCGAAGGCAATACCGGAACTGAAAGTTCTGATCGTCGGGAGAGAGGCAGGCCCCGAAATCCGGGAGTATTCAAAAGTAGAAGGCGTCACGGTTACAGGCGGGGTTCCCGACGTTCGCCCCTACTACCGTCGATCGTGGATTCAGATCGTGCCACTTCGTATCGGCGGAGGCACACGTCTGAAAATCATTGAGAGCCTCTCGATGGGACTTCCGGTCGTGTCGACTTCGATCGGAGCTCAGGGTCTGAATCTCAAAGACGGAACTGATATTTTGCTGGCCGACGATGCCGGAGCGTTCGCCGCAAAAGTGGTCGATGCTTTGTCTTCGGAAATCCTCCGGGGAAACCTTCAGACCAACGGTATTCGTCAGGCGCATGAACACTTCGCGTGGAAATCGATCGGAAAAGACCTCGCAAACTCCTACCCCGCAATGTCGACACCGAACCGCGACCGCGTTCGCATGCTCGACATCCCCTTCGACCGGGTTTCCCTCGAAGGGACTCTGGCCCGGATTTCGGAGATGGTGGAATCAAGGCAGCCCAGCCAGATTGCGACCGCTAACGTCGACTTTCTCGTTCAGTCACGCCGCGATCCCGAACTGCGCGAAATTCTGGAAAACGCCCCCCTCGTTCTCTGCGACGGAACTCCCCTGGTCTGGCTTTCCCGGCTTCTCGGAAAAGCGTTGCCGGAGCGTGTTGCCGGATCAGACATGACGCCCCACCTCCTTGCTCTCGCGGAACGGAAAGGTTGGCGCGTATTTTTTCTGGGCGGCAAAGAACAGGTATTGGAACAGGCTGTGGAGAATGTTGGCAATCACTATCCCCGCCTCGAAATTGCCGGAAGTTACTCCCCTGCTTTTGCCCCTCTCGAAGACATGGACCAGGACGAGATTCTCCGCCGGATCGAATTTGCGTCGCCCGACATTCTCCTGACTTTCTTCGGGTGCCCCAAACAGGAGAAATGGCTTTCCCGTCATCTCGCCACCTCCGGGGTTCCGGTCGGAATCGGTCTGGGTGCAACCGTCGATTTCCTTGCCGGTAACAGGAAACGAGCCCCCCGGTGGATGCGTCGTTCCGGTCTCGAATGGGTATTCCGGCTTCTTCAGGAACCGCGACGCCTCTTTCAAAGATACGCAACCGATCTATCCGTCTTTGTCGCAGCCGCGTGGACGGAATTGCGACGGAATTCCAACCCTGCACGGCCATCATGAACCTCGCCATTTCAACCAGCGTGATTCAACGGGGAGAATCCGGCGTTGCACGCTATGTCTTTGAACTCGTCCGCTCATTGCTCGATACCCCGGGCTCCCACCGCCTGACCCTGTTTGTGCTTCAGGAGGATATTCCCCTCTTCGATTTCGCGAGCAAACGTGTTCGCATCATACCAGTCGCAGAAAGATGGCGCTCCCCGGTGAAGAACATTTTCTGGCATCAGTTTGTTCTCCCCTTCCTCCTTCGGAAAGAAAACGCTGACGTCGTCCACATTCCTTCCTATCGGCGCATGCTCGCTTTTGCGCCCTGCCCGATGGTTTCGACAATTCACGATCTCGCACCATTCCGGCTTGCCGGAAAATACGATCCGGTCCGCATGTTCTACGGTCGCTACATTGCCCGGTTTCTCGCGAAAAGACAGGATGCCATTCTCACCGTCAGCCATTTTACCGGATCAGACCTCAAGACTTTTTTCCGGATTTCCCCTGCAAAGATTCGCGTTGTCTGGAACGGGCTCGAACACGAACGCTTTCATCCGGGAAACCTCACTCCCACGAAAAGGGAACAGGCACCTCCACCCGCCGACACTCCTTTCTTTCTCTATCTCTCCCGGCTCGAGCATCCCGCAAAAAACCATGTCCGCCTGATCGAAGCTTTTGATCGATTCAAAACCGCGACGGGTTCGAACTGGAGGCTCGTGCTCGCAGGAGGAGACTGGCATGGTGCGGAGGTGATTCGAAACGCGGCGGCAAATGCAAGGCATCACGACGCGATTGAATTTCCCGGATTCGTTTCCGATGAGGTGCTACCCGACCTCTACCGGAAAGCCGGTGCCATGATTTTCCCCTCCCTTTTCGAAGGATTCGGACTGCCCCCAATCGAAGCGATGGCCTGTGGCTGCCCGGTGATCAGCTCCGACCGGGGAGCTCTCCGTGAAGTAGTGGGCGATTCAGCTCTGATGATCGATCCGGAGTCCATCGATTCCCTCCAGGAATCCCTCGCAACCATTGCCGTAGATCCTGAGCTTCAGGCAGAATTGCGGAGAAAGGGACTCGAGCATGCTCAAAAATTTCGCTGGGAGAATGTCGCGCAAACCCTGCTGGATACGTGCCGAAACACTCTGAGACCTCCATTTGGGGGGATTGAGACTCCCGCCTTTGAGACTGACAGTGCCCCGAACCGACACCCATCCCATGTCATCGAGCACCGCAGTCATCCATCCCCATCACTCGCAGCTTGCGAAAGCGGACGCATCGATTCGTGAAGACGAATCGACTGCGACTGAACCGGCCTCCTTTTCCCTTCCCTTTGATCCTCTTCGCGTCGCTGACGCCATCTACCGCTGGCTCTGGGCCGCGTTCCTTCTCGGCAGCATCCTCGCCGTTCTTTTTGGTTTCGTTGCTTCAAAAAAATTCGAAACCCGTCACATCGCCTCGGCACAACTCATCAAACTGGCCCCTCAAAATTCGCTCCGCCAGAGTGAAGGAGGCGACCCCTACACTCCCCAAGAGGTCTCGATTCCCAATATGGTCGCAATGATGTGGTCGGGACCGGTTCTCGAAGGAGCGGTCACGCGCATGGAGGGTCTGATGAATGAGGGGGCACTGCGAGCCGGGCTCTCGGTTAACCCTCAGCGCAACACCGACATCATTCATGTTTCGATCAATTCGGATCAGGATCGAAAAACCTCTCTCGTCGCCCTGGAAGCCTATCTCGGCGAAGTCCTCGAGTTTTCCCGGTCTATTCAGCAACACGATGCCGGCACCATGGCAGGTCTCCTCAAAAAGGAAATCGATCAAGCCGAATCTGAAATCGACCGCCTCAATGCCGAGCTGCTCGCCTACGCGAAAAAGGAAGACATTGTGGATCCTGACAAGCAAACCGACGCCCTGCTCGGAGAGCTCGCCAATCACAATCTTCGTTACCAGGAGATTCGCCTCGACCACGAGACTCTCGATCTCCGTATCGGGGAAATTGAAGACGAATTGGCCAAAGTCAGCCCGGCGGCGGCGAAACTTCACGAGGCCCGCGAGGAACTTGCCGCTCTTCAGCTACGCTACACCGACGAGCATCCGACTTTGCAGAATGCTCTCGCGACAGTCCGGTCTCTCGAGTTGGAAGCAGAGGCGGAAATCCAGAACCCCGCCACCGCCTCCCAACCGCCCCGTCCCGGCGAGAATGCCATTGCTGAGAGCCTCTACCTCGATCTCATCAAGCTTCGCGGGGAGAAACGCGCTCTTGCGGAACAGCTGGAAAAGCTGGACGAAGTTCGGCTCGCTGTCGGGGAGAAGCTGGATCAACTGCCCCGGAAGTCCGTGGAGCTTGCCCGTATCCGGGCACGACGCGTTGCTGCAGAAACCTCACGCAACCTTCTTGCGGCTCGACTGCGCGAAGCCACCCTCGTCAAGGACAGTGCCGAAGGAGCCTTCCGCCTTCTCTCCAAAGACCGCATCGAAGACGTGGCTGTGATGACTCCCACGCAAAAAACGATGCTGGCCGCAGGTGCCGGATTCGCGGGAGGTGCCGGCCTGATCGTATTCCTTTCCGTCGTCTCTATCTTCCTCAGCAACCGGATTCAGTCTGCGGACGATCTCAAAAGGATCACGAAACTCCCTGTTCTCGGACACGTCGAGGCCGCGACGCTGGAAGATCCGGTAGCACGCAAAGAGTGGGCATTCACTACCTGGACGCGCCTTCTGCCACAACTCCGCCGTGCGGAATCATGCGAGGCGAAGGTTTGCGGCCTGCTTACATCGCACCAAAGTGCCCTCCCCGCTCTACTCGCGGAAGCGGCGGCCCGACGGGGGGCATCCGCCCTTCTCGTTTCACGCACAAAAACCGAACACTCTGTCAGTCTTGAATCTGCTCTCGACGTCACGGAGCGGATTCTGGAAGTACTTACGGAACGTCCGGAAAAAATTCTGCATATCCACGTCGAGGACGACTGGGAATGGAACGCCACGCAACGCAGTCAGTTTCTCGATGCCGTGAACGACTGGACAAGCTCAAGTCAGCTGGTGATTCTCATCGAACTCCCTGATCCCGGAGCGCCGGAAACCCTGCTGCTTGCTGAAAACCTGCCCAACCTTCTCTGGATCGGAAAAGGTCTGGAAAAGGTGGCGCCCTGCTCTGAACAGACCCGCCTCTATGATGCCGCAGGGTGTTCCCTCACCGGAGCGCTGCTCGAAGAATGCCCGACCTACAGTCTTCGTCCTCTGCAAAAACTGGAGCGGTTTCAAAAACTTGCGGTTACTGCGGGGATTGCCCTTGCCTCATTTCTTCCGGCCACCCACCTTGAGGCGGCGACCCCGGTTCTTCTCGGTGCGGGTGACAAAGTTAACATCCGCTTCGCCGGTGAGCCGGAACTGTCCCGGGAAGGCGTCACGGTCGGTCCTGATGGCACCCTTACCTACCTCCAGGCACAGGCGATTCCTGCAGCAGGACTCAGTATCGACGGACTCAGAACGGTATTGAATCGGGAACTCTCCCGCTACTATCGCAACATCCGCATCACTGTCACGCCGCACCTCTTCCGGAGCCAGCGCGTCTACGTCCTTGGAAAAATCGTGAAAAAGGGAGCCATCCAGCTTGAGCGCCCCATGAAAGTCACGGATGTCGTTGCCGCTGCCGGAGGGCTTGAAACGGGCCTTTTTCAGCAGAACACGGTTGAGCTGGCCGACCTGCGGCGCAGCTTCCTGATTCGAGGTGGGAAACGGCTCAATGTCGATTTCGAAGCTCTCTTCTTCCGCGGGGATATGAGCCAGAATCTCTCCGTTGCCGCCGGTGACTATCTCTATTTTCCCTCCGCCAACTCCAACGAAATCCACGTGTTTGGAAATGTCAAAATGCAGGGAACTCAGGGGCTGCTGGCCCATACATCGGTTCACAGTGCGATTGCCCAGGCCGGAGGATTCAGCGAAAAAGCCTACCGCAAACGCATTCTCGTGATCCGTGGATCCCTTGAGAAACCGGAAACTTTCGTCGTAGATATGCAGCGAACTCTCACGGCCCGCGACACTGGATTTCGGCTGGAACCAAAAGACATCGTTTTTATTGCCGACCACCCCTGGGCAAGAGCGGAAGAGCTTCTTGGAATCGCGCTCGACACCTTCTGCCAGGGGACCGTTTCCTCATGGGCCGGTGCGAATATCGGGCCAATCATCAACGGCCCCCTCCTTCCGCAACGCCGCTGAATGGAATACCCGTCTCTAAAGTAACTAATGCCGTACATTTCGAAGTAGCTCAACCGCTGCGATGGCGGTATAGTTACAACATGGCGGAAAGTGATACCGAAGAAGAAATCCGTAACCTGAGTGTCGGGATTATTGAAGATGACCCCACCCTTCGGCTCTTTGTCTCCCGCCTCATCGAGAGCAAGCCCGGGTATTTCACCCTTGCCGGAGCATGGGAATCGGCTGAGGACGCCGTCAAACCGGCGCTTGATCTGAAGCCCGATGTCATCGTCGTCGACCTTGAACTCCCCGGAGTTTCCGGAATCGAGTGGATCAAAGAAATCTCCCCCCACCTGCTCAACACTGCGTTTGTCGTCCTCACAATTCACGACGATTCAAAGAAGGTGTTTTCGGCTCTACGGGCCGGGGCGAGTGGCTATCTACTCAAGTCTTCGAGTCCTGCGGAAATCGCTGAGGGAATTCGGCAGGCTGCCGGGGGAGGGGCTCCGCTAAGTCAGGACATCGCCCGGATGGTGATCCAGTCGTTTCAGGAACCAGCCGAGCCCGAGAAAAAGGAAATTCCGGGGCTCACTCCACGGGAAAGCCAGATTCTCGAACTTCTCGCCCAGGGAATGGTGCCGAAAGAGGTCGGCTACGAACTCCACATCAGTTACGAAACGGTTCGTGACTACTTGAAGTCAGTCTACCGCAAGTTGCACGTCCGCTCCCGGACCGAAGCGGTCATCAAGTATCTTCAATACACCGGGGAATAATTCCGAAGACCAACCCCACCCTGTTGGGGGGATGGAGGCTGGGAGGGAAAGGGCTGACCTTCCCCCATGGTCCGAAACGCCATCAGACAGAATCACCACCGGGATACCTCTCCGGCTGAAGCAGGGGAAAGACCCTGGACATTTCCCCGCGCGCTTCTCATTTCTCTCCTCTGCAGCCTGATTGCGTCCTCCTGCAAAACGGGACACCAGAACACATTCCATCCGCGCGAGTCTAAAAATCCATCGCAAGTCGCAACCCCCACCCCGGTCGAACCGGATTTCGGAGAATCCGCCTCCCGCGGTAAACCGACCCCCACTATGCTACAGCCTCCCGACGGGGACTATCGGCTTGGTCCCGAAGACCAACTCGAGCTCGAAATTATCGGCGAACCGGATACCCGGGAGGAAACTTTCGTAACCCCCGACGGACGTATTTACTACGATCTACTCGATGGAGTCGAAGCGGAAGGAAAATCGACCCGGGAACTGAAAGCAGAGCTGGAATCAGGCCTGACCAGATTCTACCGGAATCCGCAGGTCAGCGTTACACTCGTGGAAGCAACCAGCCAGCAGTTTACGATTCTCGGACGGGTCAACTCACCGGGAAACTATCCAATCAATGCACCAATGCAGGTGCTTGATGCACTTTCCCTTTCGGGAGGACTCTTCACGTCACGATTTACCGGAACCACCGAAGAACTGGCCGACCTCCAACACAGTTTCCTCGTTCGCGACGGAAAGATGTTACCGATCGATTTCGAAGCCCTGATTCGCAAAGGGGATCTCTCCTACAACGTTTACCTGCGTCCGGATGATTTTATTTATTTGCCCTCCGCGCTGACGAATGAAGTTTATGTTCTCGGAGCCGTAACCGAACCGAGACCGGTCGGATTTATGAACGAAATGACATTGACCGCAGCCCTGGGTCGGGGGCTGGGTTTTCTTCGCACAGCCCGCCTCGACCGGGTTGCCATCGTTCGAGGATCCCTGACAGATCCAAAAATCGCAATTGTCGACGCGAGTGCGATCATGAATGGCAATGCCACCAACATACGCCTCGATCCGGGCGACATCGTTTATGTGCCCGGAGACGGGTCGATCTCCTTTAAAGAAATCGGCCGCGAGGCCGTCGACACCTTCGTGCGCGTTGTCGCCGCCAACGAAGGTGGTAATGCCGGAGCCGGCTCCAATGCCGCGCCGGTTGGATTGAATGTTTCCCTCGGAACTGAGTAGCCATGGCAGGATCATCCGATAAAAAGGTGCGACCGCTCCTGATAGCGGAAGGAGCGAACCCCACTCTTACCAGCGCCTCTCTCGTCGGATGGTCCTGCGCTTCCGCCATCGCCCGGAAGACAAATGCACACATCGTAACTCACTGGCGAAACCGGGATGACTTTCTCGGAGCCGGCCTGGTCGAAGGTGAAGATTTCACCGCGATCGACACCCGCCGGATCCAGAATATCGCCTGGAAGGCGACTCGCCTTCTCAGTCCCGGAGACCAGTTCTCGTGGAGCCTCTACGCAGCTTTCTCAAATCTCGTCTACCCTGCCTTCGAGAGGGCTCTCTGGGACACTCTGGGGGACCGGATCAAGAGCGGTGAGTTTGATCTGGTTCATCGGATTCTTCCCCTTTCCCCTACTACCCCGAGCCCTCTTGCCCGCAAGCTCAAAGCACACGGCATCCCTTTTCTTCTTGGCCCACTCAACGGAGGCGTGCCCTGGCCAAAGGGATTCGATCAAATCCGGAAAGAGGAAAATGATCGCGGGGGATCCCTGCGCCCCTTCTATCGCTTTCTGCCGGGAGCTCGTGCGGCGAGAAAACATTCCTCCGGGATCCTGGTTGGCTCGCGGGCAACCTTGCGCGAGATGCCCCGGTCCCTGCACAGCAAATGCATTTTTCTCCCCGAGAACGCAATCGACACCGGTCGCTTCCCTCTCACTCCCCGCTCTCCCAGAGAGCCCGGTCCGCTGCGGATCGCCTTTGTGGGAAGACTGGTCGCACTGAAAGGCGTAGATATGCTCATCGAGGCAGCGCTACCGCTATTGCAAGAAGGCCGGCTCGAACTTGATGTTATCGGTGACGGCCCTGCCCGTGAAAGTCTGACCAGACAACTCGCCGGTGCGGGGCTCGACCCGGCTGGCATTCTCGCAGGCTGGGTAGAACACGGCTCCCTGCAGGACAGACTGTCACGTGCCGATCTCTTCGCTTTCCCCAGTATCCGGGAATTCGGGGGCGGCGCAGTGCTGGAAGCAATGGCTCTCGGGGTTTCCCCGGTGGTTCTCGACCATGGAGGGCCGCCGGAGCTCGTGCCACCGGGAGCCGGTCATATCCTGCCCCTCGACAACAGGGAGTCCATTGTCTCCAACTTGCGCCAGCTTTTTCAACAATATCTCGACGATCCGTCTCCTCTCGCGTCCCTTGGGAAAGCGGCGCAGGAACATATCCGTGATCACCTCACCTGGGAGGCCAAAACGAATCAAATTCTCGAGGTTTACGACTGGCTTCTCCGCCCTGCTCACGAAGGTGAAGCCGCTGCCAAACCTGACTGGGGAACACCTCTCGGTTGGGACCGGTGACGCAGCGCTATTCCGCGAGGACGCAGTGCATCGCGAAGACCGATATCACCTCGCCGCTGGCCGTCGCTGAGATTTGTTCTCCGCGAAAAGACGTGAATAGCGCAGCAGCCCTGCTCCCAGCCCGACCAAAATCATCCATTGCGAAAGGTTCTTCGTTTGAGTGAGAATTCGCTCAACCGTACCGTGAAGATAACACAGGAGAAGGGCAATGAAGATTGCTCCGGCGATCGCACCGGCAAGGGTTCCCCTGAGCCGAAACATTGCCCGAAGCGGCCACGTCAGAGATATAACGATAAATAAAACAAAGGTGAGAAATCCGGCCCACCCCGTCTCCGCCAGCCAAAGCCAGTAGAGGCTTTCCGTGAGGGGGTTCGCCTGGTAGTTTTCGTCGTAGATCGTAAAGCCGCGGTCCCGGTCCCACTCTTCCAGAATCTCACTGTAGCGATCCCCCCGCGGGCGACTGTTGACGATCCCGAAATTATTCCACCCGACTCCAAAAACAGGATGGTCACGCAACATAGCGGCGCTTTGCAAATTGAGAACATCCCGCAGATCGAGTTCGACTTCCTGACTGCTTTGCTCCACCTCGGCGAGCCGAGCCTTAAAGGAATCGAGACCGAAGAAAAAAACCACGACTGCAGCAATCATCGCCATTCCGGAGATCCCCAATAGTCGCCGATTGAATCCCCGGAGTAGAGCGAGCCCCAGTAAACAGGCCGATCCGACCGCAAACGCAGCCAGGGAGGCCCGGGACACCGACACCAGGATGGCCAAAGCCGCCCCGCCATAGCCGGCGAGACACAGCCAGAGATACTTTCCCTTCACTTTCGGGTGGAGAACCATCGCAAAGACAGGAAGGGCACCGAGGTAACACCACATCGCCATCGGGTTTTGGTGTTCGAACCAACCCTTCACCTGAAACATCCCGTCGATCACCCGCATCTTCAGTGTGAGCAGCCCCTGATGGCCAATCGCTGCCGCAAATCCCCCTACTGCCCATCGCAGGTCGGTTTCATCACGCAAATAGAGAGCAGCCGCCGCAAATATGAGAGCCCCCTTAAAAAAGCGTGAAGCAGCCATCCAGGCATATCCGGGCTCCGGACTCCCGACAAAGGAAACCAAAGCCATCGAGCACCAGAGCAGATAAAGGAACAACCCCGGGACTCTCACGACACGACGTCCCGGAGCTGGATGTTCCGATCGTAGCTGGCGGGTAATAGCAACGATCAGAGCGAGCGCGAGCACCTCGATCAGGGAAATTTCAAAACCTTTGGTATGTCCCCGATACCGTTCGACGCTGTTGATCATGAAGGTGAAGTTCCCCGGACGAAGACCTGTCAGAACAATCATCGTCACAAAAATCACACGCTGCCAGGCCCGCCGGCCAGTCAGCCAGATGCCCAGAAGCGGTGCCAGCCCCGAATAAAGAAACAGGGCCACTGCGATTTTTAACAGGTCCTTCATACCTCGCTTGAACTTCGTCCCGTTTGGAAACTTTGCCTTCCCCCCAACTGCGGGTCTTGGGAAACGACTATAAAGGTTTCATGTTGAGCCACAACCCAACCACTCCAACCGATGAATATGAAACCTGACCGCCCCACTCTCGGCATCCTCATTCGGTTCTCGAATTCTGCCGAAACCCTGCCCGAAGTTCTTTCCGCACTCGCACGGCAAACCGTCCTGCCTGACAAAATTCTCGGCATCGCTAATCAATCAAGAGATGCCAGCCACCGGATTCTCCGTGAAGCGGGAGCCGACATTGCAGAATGGTCGGAACCCTATCATCATTCCAAAGTATTGAACTTTGGAATGTCTCGTCTTGAGACTGACCTCGTCCTTGTTCTGAGCTCCCATACCGTTTTGGAATCGGAGGACGCGCTCGCAAAGCTTGTCGCCTGTTTTGAAGACCCGGACGTTTCCTGTGCCAGTGCAAAATGGGACAGGGATTCCTACTATTCCGACTGCATTGACTGGGCGGAGCTACAGAGAAAAGGCCTGCGGTTCGGATCAATCTACAGCAACAGCATGGGAATGGTCCGTCGCTCCGCGTGGCATCGCACAAACTTCGACGAGTCGATAGATACCTCTGAGGACTACGCCTGGGCCATTGAACGTCTCCGGAGGGGCGACCGCTGCGCCCGGGTCGACTTTCGCTTTTCCCACCTCAGGGGAGGAGCGGCACGTGACCGCGAATTTGCCGACATCGTCTTCCAACTGGCCTATCGATACTGCCTTCCAGTAGCCTGGCTCGGCCCGATTGGATCGATCAAATTCCTCAGTCTCGCATGGCTGAAACGCTCCAGGAGAAATGAGTGGAAACCCGTGAAGGAACGGTTCTTCTCGTGGCTTTCCGCAGCAATCTCCATGGAGTGGAGACAGGTCTTTGATCTTCGCGAGCGTATTGGATAACACCTGCGCCACTTCTCCCATTTCAGAGGCAAATCAACACGAAGTCGGAACGCGCAGTGCCAGTTTTACCGTGTGCGGAATGGCCCCTTTTACAAAGCCGAGACATTCCACCGCCCCGCTCGGTTTTCCCGGCAGGGCGATCACGAGCGAACGGTCGACGATCGCAGCAAGGCTGCGGGACAAAATCGCATTTGGCGTTATCTGCAGTGACTGCATCCGCATGGATTCACCGAATCCGGGAATTTCCACACGCATGATTCCCCGGATCGCTTCGGGCGTTACGTCGCGAACCGCTACTCCTGTTCCACCAGTGGTCAGAACAAGTCCGCACCCCTGCGCCGAAAAAGCTCTCACCGTCGACTGGATCTTTTTCAGATCATCCGGGATAACGGCTTCCGCCTCGACTTTCCATCCGTATTCGTCACAGGCCTGACAAAGGGCCGGCCCACCGTGATCCTCATATTCCCCGGCCGCGGCGCGGTCGGAAACCGTTATGATTCCCACTGAGATAGAATCGCTCATTGAGAAAAGATGACTCCTCGCGGTTTGCGATCTACTGGGAAAACTGGACATTTCCCCCACCGAAATTCGGAGTGGGAAAGGCAGGCGGACTCGGCGGAGTAACCGGTGCGGTCGGAGCAGACGGTGCCGTCGAGGGCCGGTAGGAGGTCGCACCCGGATTGGTTGCCGAAGTAGTGCCCGGATAAGGCGATGAACTCACCGGAGGAGATGGCGGTGCTGTCGTGGAAGGGTAAGCACCCGCCCCGGATGACACGGGAGGCGGATCCACTGTTCCGGGGTAACTTCCCGTCGGTGCCGAAGTCGAAGGAGCCGTTGACGTCACGGAACCATAGCGACCGCCTGTGCTTCCGTAGGGTGAGCTCGCAGCCGGAGCAGGAGCCGCTGCACTCGAGTTCATTGCAAGATTCGACGGCGGAGCGGATGTGGGGACCTGAATCGTTTTACCGGCGTAGATTTTCGTATTCGACATCCCGTTGGCGGCCTGAATTCTCCGGTAACTTGTGTTGTACTTCTGCGCAATGCTGGAAAGATTCTCGCCCGGAGCAATTTTGTGCTCTACAAGCTGCTCGCCATCGCGAAGCTGAAACGCCGGAGCTGACGGTGCTGCGGGAGTCGGAGCCGATGGAGCGCTGGAAGGTGGTGCGGAAGGAGTCTGTGCCACCCCGCCCGAAGTGGAATCCGCGTAATTCGGTGTGTCCGGGTATGCCGCCGGCGGAGGAGCCTGCTCTTCCACTGCTGTCGTGGTGTTATCCTTTTTACCGAGGCAGCCAACGGACAGAACTCCGCAAAGCCCTGTCATACAAAGATACAAAAACAGTCGTCCAACAACCATGCAAACCCGTACCACGCAAATCCCCTTCGTGAAAGTTAAATTTTAAAATTTCTCAACGATAATTCTCAAATTTTAATATTTTCGCGAGTTTAAATAAATGGCGACAATGAAATTTTTGCTTTTGAACTGGTTGGGAGATCGATTTTCGGGTTTGGCCTGAAATACTTCAACCTCCTCCAGGGCGAGTGTGCTGTCTGCTCAGATGATTCGAATCGCATTTCCTGCCTCTTCGAGATCTCCGCGATGAAGCGGTGCATCTGATTCACCGGAAATTTCGACCACGGACACAGAGATTCCGTAGGAAGTCACTCTCCCGAAGATTGAAGCGGCAGCCACCTCTCCCGCATCTCTGCCCGTCGCAATGCGGGAGATCCGATTCAGGGGAACCTGGCGGGTCGCATCAAAAAGAAACCAGTTACCACCGGCATAGACTTCAAAAACGGCATGAAAGTCCTGCGGTGACAGATCCGGGCTGTAAACGCTGACGTAGCGGGCCGGAATATTCAGCGCTCGACAGAAAGCGATACCGAGATGAGAAAAATCCCGGCATACCCCTGTTCGCGATACAAAAGTGTCGACGGCGGACGAGTGTTCCGTGGAAGCACCCACCTGATAATGCAAATTTCCGTTGAGCCATTGTTCGATTGCCACCGCAGTCTGAAGAGGATGGCCGGCAACGCCAAACAGATCAAAAGCCGCGTTGCGCAATTTGTCCCCGGATGCATACCTGCTAGGAAACAGGTAGGGCAAGACTTCATCGGGCAGCTCATGTATGCTCCGGTTTTCTACGTCCCCGGTCCCGGTGAGAGTGTAGGAGGTCTCGATTTCCGCCTCGTATGTCAGGCTGAAGTCACCCGGTTCAGAAACGTACACAGAAGTGAAACGATTTCCCTCCGGGCCCGCAAACGAATCCCGGTAAACGGCATTTTCTGAAAGAGTGATATTATCTCTGACGACACGCTGGTGCGAAGTGTCCGGACATCGAATCGCAAACAGCAGAGTGCCCGGTTCCTCTACGTAGTAATCCAGCTGACCTTGAATGGAAAGTTTCATAGGCGGCCGGCTGTTGCCTTTTCTCCCTCTTTATCGAACCGGGTCACATCCACCTCGACGGACAATGCCTGTGAGCCGCTTCCAATGAAAATTCCCCGAAGCGGTTGCACATCGAAATAATCCCGTCCGTGGGCCAGTTTGATATGTTGATTTCCCGGCTGCTTGTCATTTGTCGGATCGAATCCCACCCAGCCTGCCCCCGGCATCCAGACTTCCACCCAGGCATGCGATGCATCAGCCCCTCGCAGCTTTTTCGTTCCCGGGGGCGGAATCGTCTCCAGATAGCCGCTTACGTACCGGGCGGGGATTCCGACAGATCGCAGTCCCGCTATCATAAAATGGGCGAAATCCTGACAGACACCTTTTCTCGTTCCTGCTACGTCTTTGAGAGGTGTCAGAACGTCCGTGGCACCCGGCGTGTAGGCGAAGTCACGGTAGACCTGGCTCATCACTCCCCCTGCAATTTCTGTGAGTTTCGTTCCGGGGATTAAATGAGGACGCACGAATTCCCGCGCCTCCGCAATTAGCGGGCACGCTCTCGACCCAATCAGAAAGTCGGAGAGCCGGATTCCTGTGTCATCGGTCTTAGGTAAAGGAGGAGGCTCTCCATTCCATGTTCCCACAGACATGTCAGAAATTTGCGTTCCCTGTGTCGGGAATTTCTCTACGACGACATCCGACAGAACACTGAGGGCCTCGTGAGAAGTCTCGACCGAGAAGTAATCGACAGCATTTCCAAAGTAATCGTTTCTTCGGGAGTGATAGGCTGGTTCCGGAGAGATATTCAGTTCCTGGGAAACGATTCTCTGGGTCGAATTTTCCAGTGGTCGCAGATGAGCAAGACTGTGACAGAGATCGTTTCTCCCCTGATAGGCATAGGTCGTTCGGTGCTCCACCCGATATCGAATTGCGGAAGACTCACTCATTTCCTCCCCTCGCCGATCAAATTAAAATAGGCCTTGGTAATATTGTCGCCCAGAGAATAGAGGTCTTCTTCCAGAGCCTTGAGCCGAGCACTCATGGCAGCAGCATTAACTGGAAAGGTGGAGTCTTGATCCGAATGCAGCACTTCACAGCAGGCATCGAGACCGCTTCTGAGCCGGGAAATATACTCCACCGGATGTGCCACCTCGTCTCCTGCTTCCGGCAGCTTGGCGAGTGCCGTCTGAATTCGATTCAAGAGGAACCGTATCGAACGGGGGTAGTTGGATTCATCCAGAACCAGCAGAAAAATCGTTCTCGTTTCCGTTTCGGCCCGGTTTGCTTTTTGGTACGTTCCAAAACTGTCGAAGAGAAACAGGATGCTCTCATCGATGAGTTGCCGGATCACGTCCGGGATCGCCTCTTCCAGCCGGAATTGCAGGAGCCTGGTGATGTTGACACAACGTTCAAGCAATCGCCCCGACTCGAGCATGCTCCACCCGTGATCACGCGTCATGGAATCGTGGTTGATTCCGTAAAATGCGGCCAGGTTTCTCTGCAACTCCTCGAGGCAGGGCATGAAGGCAAAGAGGTCCGTAAGGTTTCTCGTCGAATCTGCCCAGTCATGCTCGATACTCTCAATCGCGCGGATACAGGCAGTTGACCAGTGCTCCCGGGTTGCCGAGGTGTTTCGCCGGAAGTGATCAATCTGACGGCTCAAAGAAAAGTTCTTTTTGTCCGGGCTCAGCAGGCGCATGATCTTATCCCCGTTTGATTGCGACTCCACCGTCGAGGCATTGCCTCCGGAGAATGTATACAGCGCTTTCACCAGGAAGTTCTCGTGCTGCAGCTCCCCGTCCGGATCGTGATAGAAACCAAACATCCGACCGGTGATGATGCGGTGCAGGAAACGCGAAATGAAGTCGATTCGTTCGGCGTTTCGCCCGGCCCAGAACAGGTTCTCCGCCGCGTGGCTGGTTGTCTCCGGCTGAGCAAACTGAAAGCGCCGCAGCTCCTTGGGAAGAGAAACAAGGGAGTCAGATTCGGAATGCCGAATCCAGACGTCTTTCGATTCCCCTCCCAGGCGGGTCGAGATTACGACGTCATTTGTTGTCCCGAGTCGAGCCAGCCCACCCGGCATGATATGGACGATATCCTTTCTCCCGTGAAATCCAAAGGTCCGGAGCACTGCGCCTCTCGGAGTCATTCCGGAAGAGGATGACATTGGTATGGTAGAAAAGGTCAGTCGTTCCTGACCCACATATTTTTCCGGGCGGGACTCGATCCGCGAACGCAAATCTTCGAGCTGGTCCCGTGATAGCAAGCTGCCATACGTCGTTTCAAATTCCCTGTGCGGGCCAACCGATTTCACGACCATGTTGGAGAGATTTTCGAGAACGTATTGCCGCTCCCTCTTCTGTCCGCACCACCAGGTGGCCACCGGGGGAATCAGTAAGTCCTCTCCGAGGAGGGCCCGGCAAATTTTCGGCAGGTAGGGAAACAATCCCGGACTCTGCAGGACCTCGCTTCCCGGATGCCCCGCAATGGCAACATTTGTCTTTCTGAGAGCTTCAAAATTACCGGGAATTCCCCGCGACCCGACATGGCCCGTTTCGAGGGGATCCAGGGAGCGCCCCGCAATATTTCTCCAGAGAACATCGATGGGTTTCAACCCGCCAACGGTTTTCAACCACACCCGTCCGCCGCGGACAGTCAAGTCCGACGGGATCACTCGCAGGATTCCGCAATAATTTGCAAGGAAGCTGATTTCGGAATCCTCATCCATCGAATTTGCATCGAGAATGGCGATCGAAGGATGAGGGTTTTCCGGCGGGGAAAAAGACGCGAGGTGGTCAAACCAGCTAACAAAAAAATGACCGATTCGGCGAACCCGGTTACGATGGAAAAGATTCGGTAAAACGGAGTTCACCACGGTTCTGTTTTCGAGCGCTAGACTCACGCCAAACGGGGAATCTGTCCGGTTGTTCAAAACAAAAAACTGGCCCGCGTTGTCGCGGGCAAGATCGATTGCTACCAGCCCCAACCCGGGCCGACGCGCATCGGGTGGACAGTCATAGAGAGAACGCAGGAATCCCGGATGCGACTCAATGATCTGTGAAGGAACGAGGTTCTCGGAGAGCATTCTTCCGGTCCCGTAAAGATCCTTCAGCATCGCACAGTAGAGGCGAATTCTTTGTTGAAGTCCCCTTTCGATCGCAGACCAGTGTTCCTGCGAAATGATCCAGGGAACCGGATCCAAACTCCATCCGGCCGTCGACTCTGCGGACCCGTGAATGCTTTCCGACCGGTAGGCGAGCCCCCGTTCCCGTGAGATACGGGAGGACTCGTTTCTCCATTTGGTTAGAATTCCATCTCCGTGTCGTTGAATTGACTCAAACAATGCTCCCCACTCCTCACGAAGTTGTCCCCCACGGTCGACCGCTTCGTCTCTCCGGTTCGCGAGAGGCGTGTAGACATTGGCAACAGACTGATTCTGTTCCGGAAGATTTTGATCAACGGTAGAGGAAGGATCCATCGGCGGACGGGTCACATTTCAATGGGCAAAAGAGGTGGCGACCGGCTCACAAATTGTCCGGCCAATCTTTGAACCTCGTTCATATTTGCTATTGAGGAAGCAGAGAATTCCCGGAAGGACTTCGCAGATCGAGAGTGTGCGGATTCTCGCCCTTCATGTTCTCGAAGGGAACGACCCGCGGAGCCTCGCCCCCGGCATGCTCCTCCATGGTCCGAACCGGCCCGTCTGAGAGGTCAAAAAGGACGGGATCAGTTCGAATCGGCCCGGGGGTATGCCCCTCGTTCCAGAATCGGGACTCCCTCCTCGATTCGGCCTCGAGGGCGTTCACGGGAAAAGTGTCATAGCTGCGACCGCCCGGGTGACTGACATGATACACGCAGCCACCGAGAGATTTTTGGCTCCATGTGTCGATCAGATCAAACACGAGAGGAGATTGTACAGGAATCATAGGGTGGAGCGACGAAGGGGGCGACCAGGCTTTGAAGCGCACCCCTCCTACCCATTCCTGTTTTGCATTGGTGGGATACAGGGGGATGCGGCGCCCGTTGCAGGTGACGACATGCCGCTCCTCCACGAATCCGCTGACACGAATCTGAAGCCGCTCCATCGAGGAATCGACAAAACGCGCCGTTCCGTGACTGCCGGCTTCTTCGCCCAGCACGTGCCAGGGTTCCAATGCGCCCCGCAACTCAATCTTCACTCCGTTTTTCGCGACCTCTCCATATTTCGGGAAACGAAAATCCCAGAACGGTCGCAGCCACTCCAGTTGAAAAGGAATTTCTCCTGTCTGCAAGGTTTCGCACACTTCCGCCATATCTTCCCAGACGAAATGCGGAAGGAGGAATTTGTCATGTAGCGTACTGCCCCAGCGAATCGGTCGGTTGCGATAGGGCTTTTCCCAGAAATGAGCAATCAACGAACGAACGAGAAGAGCCTGCACCAGGGACATTTCCCGGTGAGGCGGCATTTCAAATCCTCGAAGCTCAACCAAACCAAGTTGTCCCGAAGACGAATCAGGTGAACAGAGCTTATCAATGCAAATTTCGGCGCGGTGAGTATTCCCGGTCAGATCCGTCAGAAGGTGACGCATGATCCGGTCAATGAGAAACGGCTCGGAAATCCCATCGTGGAGAGCCGAAAGGGCAATCTCCAGCTCATACACTCGATCGTCGCGCCCTTCATCCAGCCGGGGAGCCTGGCTCGTCGGCCCGATAAACGCTCCGGAGAAAAGATAGGAAAGCCCCGGGTGATGCTGCCAAAACCCAACCAGGCTTGCGAGCAAATCGGCCCTTCTCAGGAAAGGACTGTCGGCAGGAGTGGCCCCTCCGATAACGACGTGGTTCCCCCCACCGGTGCCGGTGTGCTTTCCATCCAGCATGAACTTTTCTGTACCCAACCGCGTTTCCCGGGCCAGCTTATAAAGGTCTTTCGTTTTTCTGACGAGTTCCTCCCAGGAAGATGAAGGGTGAATGTTCACCTCAATCACTCCGGGATCCGGTGTGACTTTCAGCGACTCCAGCCGGGCGTCAGGTGGCGGTTCATACCCTCCCGGCACCACTCGCAGCCCGGTATCTTTACAGGCTTTTTCAACAGCTGCGAACAGAGTGAGATACTGCTCGAGCGTAGAGGTCGGCGGAAAAAAGACACAGAGGTTTCCCTCCCTTACCTCCACCGCCAGAGCTGTACGAGGTACCCATCCGCCTCCGCTTGAGGCCACCACTTCTTCCGTCTCCCCGTGCCGGTATCGTTCAAGAAAATCTTCAGGCAGGGAGTTGTCCTCATCCGTTTCCAAAGGGGACCTTACTTCGATGAGGTCTTTTTCCGTCGCATCCCTGATCGAGTCGAGCGGCAACCTTACCCCGATCGAAGAATCTCCGGGAATCAAATACAACTTGTCTCTCCTGAACTTCCACTCTGCCCCCCGCCACAAGCCACTGTTTTGGTCGACAAAAACCGGAAGGACACTGCCGGAAGGTGTGTCTAGCCCCCGCTTTTCCAAACGGGCGAGCGTCTTGCGCTCAATCGAATCGTCTTCCGCAAAACTGCCCGGATCGGCGTCAACCGGCAGCCCGCTGATTTTCCAGCGATAGTAGTCGGCATCCTCATATACCGGACAGACGAGTGACCGGGGAATGCCAAGATTCTTTGCAACCTCCTCCAGCAATCGTGCCGGCTCCTCCGCACCGTAGCTGCCGGATTCAGTGGGATTGGGTTCGAGCACGTCTTCACAGCAAACAGGGGAACCGTCTCTCCGCCAGTAGACACCGTAGGCCCAGCGCGGAACCGGCTCGCCCGGATACCATTTCCCTTCGCCCACCCAGATCATTCCCCCCGGACCGAAATGATCCCGCAGTTTTTTTGTCAGTTCAAATCCGAGACCTCTCTTCATCGGACTGTCAGCGGCTGTGTTCCACTCCTCCCCTTCCATATCATCGACTGATACAAATGTAGGCTCCCCACCCATCGTGAGCCGGACATCTCCTCTTGCCAGGCGTTCATCGACGAGTTGTCCCGTACGGTGAATCGTATCCCAAACTTCCGGCGAATACGGCTTGGTAACCCTCGGAGCTTCCCGCGTGCGGGTGATTTTGTTCTCAAAAGAGAATTCACATTCACACGGTTCAATGTTTCCGGAAATAGGAGCTGCCGTGGACGGCTCCGGGGTACAGGCGAGAGGAATATGCCCCTCTGTCGCCATCAATCCGGAAGTAGGGTCCACCCCCACCCACCCCGCTCCGGGAATGAAAACTTCTGTCCAGGCATGCAAATCGGTGAAGTCTTCAGAAGGCCCGCCCGGACCATCCAGAGGCATTTCATCAGGCGTCAGCTGAATCAGGTAGCCGGAAACGAAACGAGCGGCGAGCCCCATGTGGCGGAACAACTGGATCAGAAAATAGGCGGAATCCCGGCAGGAACCGGATTGCTTCTCCAGGGTCTCATCACATGACTGCACCCCCGGCTCCATCCGGATATTGTAGTTGATCAATTTCTCCACCGCCTGATTGATTTCGACCAGAAAATCGATCATCGGCATCTCCGATTCCGGCAGCAATTCGCGGGCCATATAGGCCACTGCTGAAGAAGGATCCGAAGGTGTAAGATAGGGCTGAAGGGATATCCGGAGCGACTCGGGATATTCGAAAGGGAAAGTCTCGCTGTATTCCTCCAGAAAGAAATCAAACGGGTTAATCGTTACCATTTCGGCAACGAGATCGACTACCACCTCGAAGCGTTTCGTTTTCTCGGGAAAGACGAGCCTCGCCTCGAAATTCCCGAATGGATCCTGCTGCCAGTTGATGAAATGATTGTCGGGCAAAATCCGCAGAGAATACGAATTGATTTTCGTCCTGCTGTGCGGAGCCGGCTTCAAGCGAACGACTTGCGGGTGAAGCACAACCTCCCGGTCGTATTCATAGGTCGTGCGATGCAGGAGGGAAACTTGAATGGACATGTAAAACTTGAGACAAGTTCGAAGCAGCCCCTGTAGAGCAATTCCGATGCCAGACCTTTTCGCTTTGTCAGATCCCCTCGAAATATCCCTGCCCCGCGAATTTCTTTGACCTGCAGCAGTAGCCTCTTTCCCGGAAGGACTACTCGAGGAAAGCTTTCTCAGTCCTCTGGCATGCTCTCTGCTATTTCCATACATCGAAAGAAAAACCGATGTTTGAAAATTATCAGCAGGAGACATTTTTTGACGAGATGTTTCGCGAAGGCGAGCATCCGAGAAACCACTATGAATCGGTGCACGACCGTTTCTCCCGACTGACACTGGAAGAACTCGAGCAGCGCCAACGGGAAGTCGACCGCGGATTCCTCGAACAGGGAATTACTTTCACCGTCTACGACGACGATCAGGGTACCGAGCGTATTTTCCCTTTCGATCTGATCCCGAGAATCATTCCCGACGGGGAATGGCGAACCCTTGAAGCAGGCCTCACGCAGAGAATTATCGCGCTGAACCTCTTCCTCCACGATATTTACCACGAAGGAAAAATTCTCTCGGATGGAGTAATTCCGAGAGACATCATTCTCTCTGCGGCGCACTACCGCCCCGAAATGTGCGGTGTCGATGTCCCTCGCGATATTTACATTCACATCTGCGGGAGCGACTTGATTCGCGACGGGG
>JAKSBG010000170.1 GCA_022361255.1 Verrucomicrobiales bacterium | reverse complement strand
CCCTGCTCGGACCGGCTCCGGAAAAAGCCGCCGTTGTAGCGCTCGCGGTCAAAGCGGAAGGTGACGTTTACTCCGCTTCTGCTTCTCAGGTTATTGAATTCGCTTTCCCGCAAATTGACGGGATCGATGGCGGGTCGGAGTTCGTTTTCAAATCCCGTACGTAACATCACTCCAGTCCGGCTGACTTGTTCCTGGGTCAGGTAAAGTCTCATTTCCCCGCCCCCTGACTGCAGGTCGGCAAAGGCGATCCGGTAACCGCGTCCTCCGAGACCGTCACTGAAGAAAATGATCAGGATGACGATAAGGCAGGCCGCCAGCGAAATGATGGGGGTCGTCAAAAAAAGGCGGTGTCGTTTGCCCGGTCCGGCAAAGTAGAACAGGTTCACGGGAGCCACGAGAACCGCGAAGATGAGCAGGAGGATGAAGATGAGCGCGGTATTAAATTCTCTCGTGCCGAAGTCGTCGGCGAGATCCCACGAGGCATCGTATTCCTCCGAGAGCTGTTTGGACCGGTAGGGGGAGCTACGGTAGTCGGCAATGATACCTGTGCTGACCTCACGCCCGTCCCATTTTTTCAAATTAATCAAACCGAGGCTGAGCCTGGCGTAGGTGTTTGTAGAGCGGGTGTGGTAGAGTCCCTCGATCCCCAGATTCGAAAAGTGCGTACTGTGATCGTGACCGGAAAAGGATGACTCGCTTCCGAAAATATCAAGGATGCCGCCAAGACGAACCCATTCCAGAATGGCGCGTCGCTGTGATTGCTCCAACTGCTGCCACGACTGGAGGTCGATGAGCAGGTAGTCGAGAGCGGTGTAGGCCCGCCAGTCGGTGGAAAGGTTTTTCGGATCGTAGGAACTGGCAAACCGCGGGTCATTGGAGTTCCTTTGCTTTACCGCCTTGTCCAGACTGCTCAGACTGCGCTGGGCGAGCCGCTGGCTCATGGCGATGGTGGGAATGTTCGTGACCGTCTGGTAGCCGGTGTTCCTGCTGACTTCTGACAGACCGGGAGAGGTGAGCGTAGTGCGGACGTTCCGGTAGGAGTAGGCGGTGAACTGGGGGGCAAGTGGAAGAAGGATTTCGGTCTCGACGGTGGCGCCGTTTCTCACTTCGATTCGTTGCGCCGTGATTGTCTGAAGGGTGCGCCCTCCGTTGCCCTCGCGGAATTCTGCGTTCCAGACACGGTCGGATCCGCTTTTGTTCGTGATGATGACCCGGTAAGGGAGCGCTCCGTTCCGCGCGGCGACGCCAAAAGTGCTCTGAACTTCCACGGTGGTGCCGCCAAGATTGGAGTAGGTGTGTCGAAGGATCTGCGTCTCCGCCTTCAGGGGAGGCGTGAGCAGTGCGAAAAGCGCGAGGAGAAAAAGCGGTCTGCGGATTCGAATCATTCGGGGACTGAGATCGGCGGTAGCGGAACTTACGGATACAAGAGCAAGACTCTTTCAGCAGGAAATTATTCGTCTTTCAGAGTTGCAGGGAGATCGAGATCCTGACGCGGGATTTCTTCCAGCAGCGCTTCGACGACGCCGCGATTCGTTTTCCCTTCGATGCGTGCTTCGTATTCCAGAATGATGCGGTGCTGCAAAACGGGAACAGCGACGGCGGCGACATCTTCGAAGCTGGTGTTGATTCGGCCATCCATCAGCGCACGCGCTTTTGACGCCGAGGCGAGCCCGAGAGCGGCGCGCGGACTGGCTCCGTATTTGATGTCGACTGATGCTTTGCTCGAACCCCGGTGGGTGCCGTCGACGATGCGGGCGATGTAGGAAGCGACTACGTCGGGCAGATAGATTTCCCGCACTGCCGCAGTAATCCCGGCCAGCTCGTCACGGGTCAGCACTTTTTCCACGGTGGGTTCGACTCCCATCTCCCGGTTCTTGACGATCTGCTCCAGCGTTTCCACCGGGTTCCGGGTTACTTCCAGTTTGAAGAGAAACCGGTCGAGTTGCGCTTCGGGGAGCGGATAGGTTCCCTCCAGCTCGATCGGGTTTTGCGTAGCTAGAACAAAGAAAGGATCCGGAAGCTGGTGCGAGTCGCCGAGAACGGTAACCCGCCTTTCCTGCATCGCCTCGAGAAGAGCTGACTGGGTTTTCGGCGAGGCGCGGTTGATTTCATCTGCGAGGACGAGATTGGCAAAAATAGGCCCTTCCTGAAAAACGAATTCCCGCCCCTCCGGAGTCTCCCGGAGAACGGGGTTCCCGGTAATGTCACCCGGAAGCAGATCAGGGGTAAACTGGATCCGTTTGTTTTCGAGTTCGAGCGTTTTGGCGAGTCCCTTTACCAATTCGGTTTTCCCAAGACCGGGAAGACCTTCAAGGAGAATGTGTCCTCTCGCGAGGAGACCGGTAACGACGCTGTCGATCAGTTCGCTCTGGCCGAAAAGCACCTGATTCAGTGCTGCGGTGAGTTTCTTGACAGTGGTTGCGTGTGCGGAGACTTCGGATTCCTCAATGGGCATGGGGCATTGAACCCGAGCCTGTAAATTATTCCAAGCGAAAACCGTGCGGGAAGGGATTTTGTATTTCGAGGGGTAAAACAGGGAAAGATTGTGGAAACTACTGTTTGATTTTTTGCCGATTGAACGTATCAAGTTGCCTTTCCCCGCAAAAAGGCGGGAATTCTCCAACTACCTACTACCATGGTTAAGATCAGATTGAGACGCGAAGGGGCAAAAGACCGCCCGTATTACCGCATTGTAGTTGCGGACCAGCGCGCCCGTCGCGAAGGTGCTTTCATCGAGGTGATCGGAACGTATGATCCGATGAAAGAAGAGGATGGAACTTCCATCGATCTGGAGAAGGCTGACAAGTGGATCGGGAACGGGGCTCAGCCTTCCGACACTGTTCGCAGTCTGATCAAGAAGGCACGCGAGGCGCAAGCTTCCGCCTGATTGGTTTTTCCCTTTAGAATTTCCCGACATGGAACCGGAGCTCGCAATTCATGAGTTTCTGGAATATGTCGTGGTCCAGTTGATTCAGCACCCCGAGGACGCGGGTGTGATTCACGAGAAGGAAGGCGAGCGTCACCTTTACCGGATTCGTCTTCATCCGGAGGATGCCGGTCGCGTCATCGGCAAAGGTGGCAAGACGATCAGCGCGATTCGCAGTCTGGCGATCGCATCGGCGCAGAAGCACGGGATCCGCGTGGACGTCGAGCTGGATGAGGATTGAGCAAGTGCTCAATCCTGTGTGATTTTTTTCTCGGCAAAAGAGCCTGTCGGAGTCCATTCTTAAAAGGGATGGAATGCTCACGTCGAATATTGACAGTTGCTGTCGCGATTCTTTTTCCGCTCGGGGGCGACTGCTCTGCAGAGAGTTATCGCGATGAAAAGCTGCGGGAACTGTCAGGTGATCTGAGCCGGTCAAGAGAGAGTCTGCACCGTGCTCATCGGGAGCTGGCGAGGAAAGCAGATCGAATTGCAGAGTTGGAGGCTCTTCTGAAAGAAAACGGCATTGCCATTCCGGCGGAGCGTAAGCCGGACCCGGAAAAAGGGCAGTCGATCGCCGATCAAAAACTTTCGGAGGCCATTTCGAAAATCAAAGCTCTCGAAAAGCGGCTGGTTGAGCAGGAGGGCGACGGTGATTCCGTTCCCGGGGCAAAGGGTGGGGGTAAAGAAGGCATGCGGAGGCCGCAGGATGTCGCGAAAGAAAAGAAAGGGGCTGTCACGAAAGCAGGAGAAAAACCGGAAACAGAGTCCGGTGGAAAAACTATCCTGGAAAAGGCGGGTGTGGCGGAGCAGGGGAAGATGGCGGATTCGTCAGTGGAGGCAAAACCTGAGGAGCGGAAAGAGTCTGCCGGGAAACCGGAAAAAGATAAGCCGCGCGGTGCCATGATTCTCATTCACTACGACGCTGATTCGGCTGTGAATCTGGAAGGGCGTGAGAAAGCGCTCGAGTTTGTGCAAAGGGTATTGAAGCGTTCGCCGGGCGCTGTCTTCCGGGTGGTGGGCGGTGCCGATGACTCGGAATTTGAGACATCTGACAGGGTGATTGCAGAGAATCGGGCAAAATTCCTCGTGAAATATCTCCAATACCGCGAAATTCCGGCGGAGGTTTTTCGAGAGGTGACGGGCGTATCCAGCAGGGAGGGGGAGGGGCCGAAGAAATACGTTCGGATAACCGTTATCTCCGGATAAATTTTGCGAGGAGTTGTTCTCCACCGGATTGGTATTCGGAAAATGGTTGACCCCTGACCGACTTTGGGTGAAATGAGGGCCGTTCCTGAACCGCGACATCATGCCTGAATCCGACGTATCTAAAAACCAGCCTGTATCCATCGTGACAGGTGGTGCAGGATTTCTTGGTTCACACATTGCAGACCGCCTTCTTGCAGAGGGACACCGGGTTGTGGCGATCGATAATTTTCTGACCGGCTCGAGAGACAATGTTGCTCATCTTTCAGACAACCCGAATTTCGAGCTGATTGATCATGATGTGACAAAATTCATCGATTATCCGGGCGAGGTCGATCACGTCTTTCACTTCGCCTCGCCGGCGAGTCCAATGGATTACCTGGAGCTTCCGATTCAGACTTTGAAGGTGGGATCGCTGGGAACACACAATGCTCTCGGTTTGGCGAAAGAAAAGGGTGCGGTCTTCTTGCTCGCTTCCACTTCCGAAGTATACGGCGATCCGAAAATCCATCCCCAGACCGAAGACTACTGGGGCAACGTCAATCCTATCGGGCCGCGCGGAGTGTACGACGAGGCGAAGCGTTTCGCGGAGGCCATGACGATGGCTTATCACCGGACGCATGGTGTCGATACGAAGATCATCCGTATTTTCAACACCTATGGACCGAGGATGCGACTGCGGGACGGAAGGGTGGTTCCCGCTTTTATCGGTCAGGCTCTCGAGGGCGAGGCGCTGACTGTGTTCGGTGACGGGAGTCAGACGAGAAGTTTCTGCTACGTCACTGATCTGGTGGACGGCATCTACCGGCTCTCCCGGAGTGATCTGCATGACCCGGTCAATATCGGAAACCCGCGGGAAATGACGATTTTGGAATTTGCCGAGAAGATTCTCGCGCTCGTTGATACCGATTCCCGAATTGAATTCAAACCTCTTCCGGAAGACGACCCGAAAGTTCGCCAGCCGAATATTGGACGGGCTCGTGAGCTTTTGAGTTGGGAACCCCGGGTGCCTTTTGAAGAAGGGATTGTAGAAACAATCGAATACTTCCGAAAAAAAACCGAAAAATGATAGGATTGGGTCTTTACGTCTTGGAATCAACTGTCATAGGATTGCAGTTGTGAGGGGAAATCGCCTCGTTCAATAGATCTGAAACCAGATAGGAATTTTATGAAAAAAGTTGTCACATTACTTGCCGCTATCGGGCTCTTCGTAACGGGAGCTCAGGCACAAAATCTTCAGTTGGGGCCCGGCTCTGTCGATGTCAAAGCAATGGAGGTGGAAGTCCAGAAAACTCCGCAGTTTCAGGCTGGTGGAGTGAAGGATAAAAACATTCCGAATCCCCGTGACTGGCTCGAAGTGGAAGTGGAGTTTGAAGTGGATGCCCGTGCGCCGGATGGAGCTGTAGTGAAGGAGCTTCTCTTTCGCTACTACATCGGGTTCAAAGACCAGAGCGGAAATGGACGCACGATTACCGGTGATGTGAAGCACAAGAATGTGTTGCTGGGGGAGGAAACATTCTCAGCCGTTTACGTTTCACCTGATACCCTGGGGGAAATTACGGGTGAGTATCGCAGCTTTCAGTCTTCGGACGTGGCTGCAGTAGGTGTAGAAATTTACTACAACGGCGTTCTTGTCGGAGGGAAGTCCACTCTGAGTGGTTCTTCGGCGAAGTTCTGGGAGGCTACCGGAACCGGTCCCGGTATCTTATCCAAGCACCAGACTCCCTTTGCTTTGCTTTGGATCGATCGCTACGCTGACGTTGACAAAAACTAAGCGGCTGGCTAAATCTGGATTCAGTGGTCCGGATTTCTTCCGGAGAGGATTTTTTTTGCAGAATTGTAAACTACGAAGATGGCAGACAATCGAATTATTGCTTTCAATATCGGCTCCCAGCAGGTGACTGGAGCGGTATTCTCGAAAACCGGTGGAGGTGGGTTACGCCTTGATCGCATCGAGCGCCGCGAATTTGTGGGGGATCCCGCAGACGAAGAGACGAGAAATACGCAGGCCGCCGCCGCCCTCAAAGAGATCGTGACCAGTCTCAAGGCGAAGGGAGCGAAAACAACTTACGTTGTTTCTTCCTTCCCTGTTCTGATGAAGTTTGCAAGTCTACCTGCTTTGGACGGCTCACAGGTTGATCAGATTGTTGAGTTTGAGGCGCAGCAGCAGGTTCCCTATCCGATCAATGAGGTTGTTTGGGGGTATCAGCTCACCGGTGATGAAGATGATATCGAAGTGGAGGTTGTCCTCGCAGCGGTCAAAGCCGAAGAGATCAACGAAATTGATGAACTGGTTCTTGGGGCGGGGTTGAAATCACAGGGCGCGGAGGTTTCTCCGGTAGCTCTCTACAATGCACTCCGTTTCAATTATGGCGACGTAGACGAAGCGACTCTGCTGGTGGATATTGGTTCGAGAACGACGGACATGATCTTTATGGAGGGCGGGAAGCTGTTTATCCGGACAGTTAAAATTGGAGGTGCTGACATTACCCGTGCTATCTCCAAGGAATTTGGAGCGGAATTCTCCGAGGCCGACAAGAGGAAGGTTGTTGATGGCTTTGTAGCGCTCGGGGGGGCTTATGCTGATCATGAAGATCCCGAGATCGCAGGGATTTCCAAAGTGGTTCGGAATTCTCTGACTCGTCTGCACTCGGAGATTATGAGGACAATCACCTTCTGGCGGAGTCAGCAGGGTGGTAGCGCTCCTTCTTTTGTACTTCTCAGTGGAGCTACCGCCGGCCTTCCTTTCATCCGGGAGTTTTTCGCTGAGAAGCTCAATCTCCCCGTAGATCACTTCAACGCGTTTCGAAATGTAACGGTTGCGGGTAGTGCGGATACAGAATTGGTTTCTCATAATGCGCACACGCTGGGCGATCTGGTCGGCAGTGCGCTGGGCCAGGCCGGGGACGTCCCAGTGGATATTGAACTGATTCCGGATTCAGTCCAAAAAGAAAAAGACCTGAACAAGCGGAAGCCGGCTCTGATCGTTGCCATGCTGGCGTTGGCAGCCTTGCTCGGTGCATTGGGATTTTTCTTCTCCAAGGGAGCAGGGTTGGCAAATGATAAGGCCACGGAGATTTCGAGGAAGGCAAAAGACCTGGAAGAGCATAATTCGAGAATCGGGGATCTGGAGGCGGAGATATCTCGCCTCGAAAGTGAAGGTGAGCCTTTCGTTGATGCGGTGACACATCGCTCCTACTGGGTTCGGATGTTCAACTATCTCGGAGAGAAGATGGAAGGGGATGCGATGTTTTATACTTCGCTGGAACCTCTCGCAGAAGGAAAGCCTATTATTGCGGATGAGGTGGGGCTTTCCACGGGGATTCCCGGTGAAGAGAAAAAGATCGATGCGTTTCTCATTGAGGGGCTCTGGAGGGAAAATGCTCCTGGAAAATCTCAAGTGGTGTATCGCTATTTCGAAGGGTTAAAGGAAGATGCCGAGGCTGATCCTCCCAAGGGGTTCTTTGCTCTGGAAGGTGTCGACATCAGTGATGTCATCAATGTGGACGCGGGACAGTCAGACGACCGCCACGCGTATCCTTTCAAGATGGAGCTTCCGCTGCCTGAGGGCGCGCAGGTAAAGTATTCCGATTAATTTCTGAAATTTTCGATGTTAGACGATTATGAATCATAAGGCTTGGTTGACAACTTTCGGCATTTTCGCACTCCTCATTATCGGGGGGAGCGCATTTTACGCCTACTCGGGGTACAGTAAGTATTCTGAGGCGATGGGAAGTTGGGATGAAAAGGTTCGGACGATTGAGAGTTTGGAGCGTAAGGTTCCCTATCCGAATGAGGAAAACGCGGAGGCGCTTGAGGAGCGTAAGGATGAGCTGGATGCGGCTGTGCAGGAGCTCTACGAGAGTCTGGATGCGTTTCAGCGGCCTCTCGATACCGCAATGACGAACACCCAGTTTCAGGAAAAGGTGGTGGAGCGCGTTCAGGAATTTCGGGAATTTGCGAAGGACGAGGATATGGGGCTTCTCGAAGACCCGCAAACATTCCAGTTGGGTTTTGACGTATACGCTACCGATATTCCCAAACCGGAATTGGTGCCCTATTTGAATTACGAGCTTGAGGCGATTGATAAGCTCCTCCGTCAATTGGGGAAGGCTGACGCGGATGCGCTGGTCTCATTTGAGCGCGATCCCATTCCGGGAGAGCAGGGAGGGCCGGAGAATCAGGAGAGTAGTGTGGTGCACAAATATCCGATTCGGCTGCGAGTCCAGGCGAAGCACGATTCCTTTCAGCGCTTCATCAATGGGATGGCGAATGATAAGGAGTTCTTCTACATTCTTCGCGTCCTGAAAGTAAAGAATGAGAGCCCCGAGGGGCCGATTAAGTTGGTCGCTGATGATGGTTCTACAGACCTTCCCACTTATATCAATCCTGATACGCAGGAGATCGCTTCCTACGCTAAATTGGTGGAGTGGGGATATCCAGATACCCCGACGGAGGAACTTTCTGCGACTGCTCGGGAGGCTGGCTTCGAGCTGAATAAGCAGGATGCCAGGGTTCTCATGGGGGAGGAGAAATTAAATGTCTTTATGGTAATCGACATCGTTCGTTTCGTTCGGGGCGAAGAGGCCGATGCTCCCAAAGAGGAAAAGAAGTAAGCCAGCAATTTTAGATTTTGTAATAAATGAACAGCAAAGCTTGGGATAAAATAATTCTCGTAGTTGTCAGCCTCGTCGTTCTGGGACTCTCCGGTCTATTTGTGATGAAGGCGCTCGGTTTCTCGGAATTATTCACGATGGAAACCGCAAATCCGAAAAATGATCTTCCAGAGGTGGATATCAACAGGGTGAAGGGTGCTGGTGCTATTCTGGGTGGGACTTTCCTCTGGAATACCCCGGAGAAGGGTGCCCCGGCAGTAAAGCCGGTTCCCCTGTTCGTATCTATTCCCATTGTGGAATCCGGTGGGCAGATGATTGATATGCTGGATCCGAACGCGCCCAAGCTGCGGGAACCGGTGACGAACTCGTGGTTAATGGCGAACAATCTCGATTACCTGAATTCAAACGTTCTCAATCAGGATCCGGATGGTGACGGATTCAGCAGTATTCAGGAATGGGAGGCAAAAACGGGTCCGACTGACGCTGATTCTCACCCCCCGTATGCATCGAAGATTCAGATGATTTCGAGGCAGCAGCAGGAATATAAGCTCAAGTTCGCCTCGCGGCCGGATTCGGAGAGTTTCCAGGTGACCCGCCTACCGACAGCCCGGTGGCCGCAGCGCGACAATTTCTATCTCAAAATAGGGGATGTATCCGAGGATAAGCAGTTCAGGGTCGATTCATTCGAAGAAAAGCGTGCCCGCAACAATGTGGGAATTGATGTTGATGCTTCGGTTTTGACGATTACGTACCTCCCCAAGGAGGAACAGGCCCAGCTGATCAGGAATATAGACACCGTCATTCCGACATACTACGCCGAGCTTGCCTTTCCTCTCGATCCTTCTTCCCTCTCTGGAAATGATCGCTACGTGAAAGAAGGGGACGCCTTCAACATCGTGATTGATCCGGAGACAAAATACCGGGTTGTTAAGGTAAATGAGAATTCCGTAGTTATTTCTTATCAAAAGGGAGACTCACCTGAGCAAACAATTGAAATAAACAAGAACTAAGTGTTGACACTTAACTGATTTTCTGGTTTTGATTCCGGTTCGCTGCTTGGAATCACTCCAAACCGTTTGAGTTGTAATTATATGAAACACAAAACGATTTTCACATCCGTGGTCACGGGAATCCTTCCCGCGACAATGATTTTCGGATTTTTGGCTGACACCGCAAATGTCCACGCAGGTCCCGGATATGGGAGCGGTGGAGGTGTTCCGGCAATCGCCACCAACTACGTGATTCGGTTGCAGGAGCGCGTGAAAAAGGCTGATGAAGCAGCTCTGCGGGGATCCCAGTTGATGGCTGACGGTGAGTACCAGGGTGCCATTGACCAATACCGTGCCGCACTTGATTTGCTGCCGGATGCACCGATGACTGAGCCCCGCCGTAGAGCCTACATCAAGCAGTATGCTCGAGCCAGTGTTCTGCTCGCAACTCAGCGCGCTGAGGAGGGAAGATATCCGGAAGCGATTGCGCTTGTCGAGGATGTCCTGCAGCCCAGTGTGGATCCTGACAATATTGATGCAAAGAGACTCCTCGAGAGACTCAATGACCCCGACTACTATTCTCCGGCGCTTACGCCTCAGCACCTCGAGCGTGTTCGCAGAGTGAAGCTTGCTCTCAAGACCGCTCACGGATACATCAATCTGGGTGATTATGATCGCGCCGACCGCGAGTTTCATAAGGCTCTCAACGATGATCCTTACAATGTGGCAGCACGCCGTGGTCAGGAAAAGAACGAGCGTCATCGTCTTGATTATTACGATCAAGCCTACAACCATACCCGGACGCGCTTCCTTCGTGAAATTGCAGCCGGATGGGAGATGCCGGTGCCTGCTGGAATTGATGGTGGACCCATCATTGACATCCCCACTGAAACAAGCACGACAGAGATTCGACGAATCGAAGACAAGCTTAAGACCATCATCGTCCCGAGTGTCGAGTTTGCAGATACGCCTCTGAAAGACGCTCTCGACTTCCTGCAGTCGAAGAGTGTTGAACTCGACGTAAATGAAGATAATCCTGCGAAGAAGGGTATTAACATCGTTCTCGATGCAGGTATTATGGGTGGGGGAGCGGCTGCTCCGGCTGCCCCTGCCGATGGTGGCGGCGACGGCTTTGGTTTCGGTGGTGGCGGGGGTGCGCCTGTTGCCGCTGGAGGAGGAGGCGTGGGGGATACCCTCATCACATTGCGCCTCGGAAACGTTCCGCTTGCTGAGGCTCTCCGATACACGACAAGCCTTGCGCAGTTGAAATACAAGGTGGAGCCGCAGGCTGTGCTTGTGGTCCCTCTTTCCACTCCGGATGCAGATCTTTTCACAAATGTCTACGTGGTGCCCCCTACTTTCCTTTCTACTGACGCCGGCGGAGGAGGTGGTGGCGGAGGTGGCGCTGCCGCGGACCCTTTTGCTGACCCTGTTGAAACAAACGGCGGGGGACTGGTGGGATCTCGCCCGACCGCCAAGTCTGTGCTTGAGAACGCCGGTATTTCGTTCGGTCCCGGTGCTACAGCTATCTATAACGGTTCTACTTCACAGTTGATCGTGAAGAATACGCAGGATCAAATGGAGCTTGTTGAGGCTTACATTGATTCGATTCAACAGAATGTGGCCAAACAGATTTACATCACCTCGCGTTTTGTGGAAATCGCAGAGGAAGATGGGGAAGAGTTGGGATTTGATTGGCTCCTGGGGCCGTTCAATATTGGAACGACACCTCGCGTTTTTGGTTCCGGTGGAACCTACGGGAATGTGACGAACCCAGCCGTAGCGAATGACTTTTCTTTTGTAAATCCCGGGACACAGCTGCCCGTTGGATTCAGCCCTCTGACTGGTGGAAACCGCTCAGGCAATCAGGCGATTGATGGAAATACGATTGATGCCCTGATTGCTGAAGCTGCAGGCACAGGCACCGGTGTGTCATCGCTTGCTCCTTCCGTCTTCGGAATTGCCGGTGTCTTTACCGATCCACAGTTCCAAGTCATGATCCGTGCTCTGAGCCAGAAAAAGGGTGTGGATCTTCTGTCGGCTCCATCGGTGATGGCCCGAAGCGGTCAGCGAGCCAAGATTGAGGTGATTCGTGAGTTTATCTACCCGACTGAATATGACCCGCCGGAAATCCCCAACCAGTTTGGGTCTATCGGATTCACAACTACCGGTGGAACTGCTACGGGAGGCGGATTCCCGGTGACCCCGGCTACACCCACTGCATTTGAGACTCGGAATACGGGTGTGACGCTGGAGGTGGATCCTGTTCTCGGTGCTGATGAATTGACGATCGACTTGAACCTCGCGCCTGAGGTTGTTGAATTCGATGGTTTCATTAACTATGGTAGTCCCATTCAGACGACAGCTACCAATGCACTTGGCCTGGTTACACCGGTGATTATTACCGAGAACCGAATTGAAATGCCGGTTTTTAATACACGAAAAGTTACCACTCAGGTCACAATTTGGGATGGTCAGACGGTCGCTCTCGGTGGGCTCATTCGGGAAGATATTCAGGATGTGGAAGACAAGATTCCCTTTCTTGGCGATCTCCCCGCTGTTGGACGGCTCTTCCGTTCCAGTGTCGAGCTTCATCTGAAGCGTAACCTCACAATCTTTGTGAAGGCGCAGCTCATGGATCCTGCAGGTATGCCAATCAACGGTCGGATCGAAGACGAACCGCTTCCTGAGCCGGTTCCCCGTCCTCCGATTACACCTCCTGCCACTTTCGCGCCCGCCGGTCCGATTCCTTACCAAAAGTGATCAGACCGCTGGATTCGCCCCCGGAGGCGAAACATTGTGAATCAGGTGTGGCTTCCATTGAGGTCACACCTTTTTTCTTTTATGCTCACTATTGCAATAACCGGAGGAATTGCCTGTGGGAAGTCCACCGTGTCGAAAATGTTGACTGCGGCTTGTCCCGCAGGTGCTGGCGCAAGTTTCGACTGTGATGCGGCGGTTGCGGAGATTTATGAGGATCCTCATGTCGTTGAGCGGGTTGCCATGCTCGAACCCGATATGGATCTGAACGTAAACGGGGATTTGAATCGGAAACTTTTACGACAACGGGCATTTGAAAGTTCAGAATTTCGTGAGAAACTGGAAGCGATCCTGCATCCGCTTGTTTTGAAACAGGCTCGCGAGTTCGCGGACTCTGTTTCGGACGGAGTGAAAATTCTTTTCGTTGAAGTCCCTCTCTTATACGAAGCTGATTTTCCACTCGAACGGGAAGTTGAACTCGTTGTAGCATCGTCTCAGGAATCCCAGATCAATCGGTTGTCATCCAGCCGGAATATTGAACGGGAACTGGCCTTGCAGATCATCAAATCCCAGATGCCTTTGGAAGAAAAAATGAAACGAGCTGACATCGTAATTTGGAACGATGGCTCAAACAAAGCTGCGGAGAGTCAGGTCCGACACCTGATTGAGCGCTGCAACCCTCTTTTTGCTGTATGAGTGAACAAGCTACTGCTAAACCTGAAAACGATGCTTCGTCGGATCAATTGAAATCCGCAAAGCAGGAGGCTGAAATAGACGTCCCTGAAAAAATTGATCTGAACGAGTTTCAGCAGTTGTCACTGAATGAATTGCACGCAGCTGCACAGGAAGCTGAACTTCGTGTCGCGGGTGTTCGCTCCAAGCATCAGATTATTTTCGAGCTATTGAAGTTTTACGGTGCCCGTGGAACCGAGATAGAGGGCGAGGGATTTCTTGATTATTCTGGAGACAATTTTGGTTTCCTGAAATGGCCCGACTTCAGTTTTTCGTCAAACGCTGACGATGTTTACGTCCCTGCAGGGTTGATTCGAAAACACGAATTGGAAGTAGGGCAATCGCTCAGGTGCAAAATTCGTGCCCCGAAGGACCGTGAGAAATACCTTTCCGTGGAATCGATTATTTCGATCGAGGGAGAAGATTTCGAGGGGTGGAAGAAGCCGAACGGTTTTGATAATCTCACTGCGCTCTTTCCGGCTGAGCGACTCATTCTGGAGCATCCTGAGCATCCCTCGCCGTCTCCGCGAGTCATCGATCTTGTTGCTCCGCTGGGGAAGGGGCAGCGTGGCCTGATCGTCGCTCCTCCCCGGGGTGGAAAGACGATTCTTTTGAAGAATATCGCGGTGTCCATTCACGAGAATAATCCGGAAGTGGAACTGATTGTCCTTCTCCTTGATGAGCGACCGGAAGAGGTTACTGATTTTAAAGAAACGGTGGCAGCATCCGTTTACAGTTCGACGTTTGATGAGTCCTCCAGACGGCATACGGAAGTGGCGGATATGGTCTTAAACCGGGCAAAACGTATTGTGGAAAACGGAAAGGATGTTGTAATACTCCTCGACAGCTTGACACGACTCGCGAGGGCGCACAACTCGGCGAATCAGTCAGGTGGTGGCGCCGGTAGAAAGAAGAAGGGGAGACGCGGCGGTGGCGGCGGTGGTCCAATTGGAAGTGGCGGGATTTCGCCAAAGGCGCTTGAGCGTTCACGCCGGTTCTTCGGGGCTGCTCGAAATGTAGAGGAAGGCGGAAGCCTGACGATTCTCGCAACATGTTTGATCGAGACCGACAGCAAGATGGACGATGTCATTTTCGAAGAATTCAAAGGAACCGGTAACATGGAGATTACCCTGGATCGCGAGATGGCTGAATCCCGAATTTTCCCGGCTATTCATTTGCTCAAAAGTGGTACGCGGAAAGATGATTTGCTTTACGATCCGGAAGAGTTTCAGCGGATCAACAGTTTGCGCAAGCAACTTGCGCAAAGGCCGGCGCCGGAGGCGATGGAGGTCCTGCTTCGTGAAATCAGGGCGACAAATTCCAACGTCGAACTTCTCCTGCGCGGAATTCAGTAAGATATTACAATGTCTCCCGCACCGACGGATTCGCTATTGTCCGTTCCGGAGTGTTTCATCGACACGCCGGATGCATGGAAACGTTTCGTTGATGAGCAATCCAGCTCAGGCAGGCTGGATGTTTGCTCTATCGATACGGAAGCAGACAGTATGCACTCATATGAAACGAAGCTTTGTCTCATACAGTTTTCGGTGAGAGATCAGCTGGCGATCATTGATCCGCTCAAAATTGGCCTCGAAAATTTGACGGATTTTCCAGCATTTATTGATCAGTACGACCAGGTTTGGATGCATGGTGCCGACTACGACATTTCAATGTTCTCGATGACATTCGAATGGGCGCCCCAAACAATTCTCGACACGCAAATTGCAGCGCGGCTTCTGGGGGTCACTCGCTTCGGGTTGGCTAATCTTCTTGAGGACGAATACGGAATCAGGCTTTCGAAACAGTCTCAAAAGGCGGACTGGAGCAAGCGCCCTCTGAGTGAAAAAATGTTGGACTATGCGTTTAACGACGTTCGCTATTTGATTGATCTGGGGGAGCGATTTGTTGAGAGGCTGGAGGAGCGAGGTCGCGATGAGTGGTTCTTTGAAAGTTGTTATTCTGCGCGAAACAACGTTTTTGAGCGGGATTCCAGGCCCGAAAGTGAGGCCTGGAGAATCGCGGGATGGGGGAAATTGTCACCACGGGGATTGAATTATCTTCGTCATCTCTGGCAGTGGAGAGATGATGAATGTAGGAAACTTGATCGCCCGGCTTTCAAATTTCTCGGAAACAAGGAGGTTTTTCGGATGGTGCAGAATCTGGAATCAGATAAGAATCCAGATCCGCCACGATACTTGAAGCCTCAGTACGTCAGGCGTATGCATGATGCGATCAAAACTGCCGAAAAGGTTGACCGCAAAGATTACCCGGCGAAACGGGTTCGCGGAAACGGTATCCGGCTGGAAATTGATGAGGCGAAGTTTGAGGCAATTCGAAAATTCAGAAATCAGATTTCTGATGAGTTGGGAATTGAGGGGACTGTGATCGCTACCCGGTTCTCGATGGAAAAACTTTCATCAAATAACCTGCCCAATGAGGAAAAGCTGGATGGCTTGATGAAATGGCAGAGAGAATTGCTTAGTCCGGTTCTCAATCTTTAGTTGTCGAAGGTAAAGCGGGGCGCAAAAAAACGGGGTCGAGGGACTGATCGAACCAGACCCATCAACCCCGCTCTTCAAAAGAGAATGGAGTCAGTCCTACTTTGAAGTGAGCTTCTTCTTCTCTAACTTCAGACCCATTTTACGGTAGAGGGTCGCAATACTCACCCCTAGCATTGAAGCGGTTTTTTCCCGTGAGCCACCATTGTATTTCAGGGTTTCGCGAATGAAGATTTTCTCTTGTTTCCGGATATACTCAGAAAGCGATCCCCCGATTGGGAGGTGGTGGGTTGTTTTCTCGTCCTCATCTGTGATCTCGACTTTCTGAGTCACCTTCGGAGGAAGGTCGACAGGGCGAATCCGGTCGTCTTCTGCGAACGCACAGGCGCGCTCGATCGCATTTTGCAACTCGCCGACATTACCCGGCCAGCTGTAGCCCTCCAGAAGTCGTTGGGCATACTTATCTATCTCCGGAACGTTCTGTCCTGTTCTTTCCGAGTAACGCGAGAGAAAATGCTGAGCGAGAGGGTCGATATCTTCCGGTCGGCTTCGCAGCGGAGGAACTGTGATCGGAATGACAGAAATCTTGTAATACAAATCCTTTCTGAAAGAGTTCGCCTCAATCGCTTCCTGAAGAGGTTTGGCAGATGATGCGATGAATCTCACATCCATGTGCTTCGGCAGATCCCCCATCATTCTGCGGGTGTTAATTTCCTCGAGGTAACTGTCGAGCTTGGACTGCAGGCGTACGGGAAGCACGTGAATTTCCTCCAGCAAAACGGTGCCTCCGGCAGCGCGGGAAAAGATTGTTTCTCCGCGGCTGGAAGGGGACCCGAAAAGCTCTGACTCAAGAAGCTCCTCCGGGAGGGCGGAGCATTGAAGGACTTTGAATGGTGCCTCTTTCCGTTCGCTGGCGTTATGAAGGCTGCGTGCAACCATCTGTTTACCAGAACCGAATTCACCCTCAAGGAGGATGGGGGAGTCATTGTCCGCAATTTTCTCAATCACACTCAGGATTTCTTTCACCTTGGGACTTTCGCCGATCATGCCGACAGTTGGCATGCTGATTGCCGCAGACTGGAAATCCGTGGGCTCAACCTTGTCCTCCTCGTCTTGCTTTTGCAGGCCCAAAGTAACGGTACGTTGCAGGTCAGCCAGTTCAAAAGGTTTAGTAAGATAGTCGAAAGCTCCGAGGCGCATTGCTTCAACCGCTGTGTCGATGGTGCCGTTGCCTGTCACCATGATCACCTGAGTGTCCGGATGATGTTCAGCTCCGTAACTGATGATCTCCAACCCGGTCATGTCACCGATCAGGAGGTCGACGATCATGAGGTCCGGTTTAGTTTTATCAAGTGCCTCGATACCTTCTCGACCTGTCTGGACGGCGGTTACTTCGTGGCCCTGCTGTCTGCAGGATTTGGCCATCAGATTTAAAATGGCGGCTTCGTCGTCGATTACCAGGATGTTAGCCATGAGATAGTGAGCGGTATTTGTTAGTTTAGCGGCGCCGAATTAATTTCAGCATTCTGATATTAAGGATATCTTAAATACCTTTGCAACTAGAAAATCGCAAAAATGAGATTTTCAGATTTACGAAAATCTCGTTCGAATTGGACTCTCTGATTGAGGAGAGTGAAGAAGTGGAATAGATTTTCTATGAGTTTTTTCTAAGAAGAATTTCAGCGGGTCGTTCCAGTGCATGTAGCTCTCTTATGGCCGCTGTCGCTTTACAAAGTATGGAGGTTTCTCCCCGCGAATTAGTCGAGTCCGCCCAGGCGGATTTCGAAGGCCCATTGACGGGGTATGCAGCAGGTTTGCTTGGCGGTGACTGGGAGCGTGCCCGTGATGTTGTTCAGGACACCTTTGTAAAACTCCATCGACAGGATCCTGAAGCGATTAGAGGAAAGCTGAAGAGCTGGCTCTACACGGTTTGTCGTAATCGCTCGATTGATGTATTGCGAAAAGAAAACCCGATGATGACATCAGCCGGGGAGGTGTTCGAGAACATGGATGACGCCACTCCGGACCCGTCTCGTGCAATGGAGCGGAAAGAGCGCTTCGAAGAGGTACTGCGTTTTCTCGACCGTCTTCCTGAGAATCAGCGTGAGGTGATTCGACTGAAGTTTCAGGGAGATCTCAGCTACAAAGAAATTTCGGAAGTTACCGGGCTCAGCGTCAGTAACGTGGGATTCCTCATACATACCGGAATTAAGAGACTTCGTTCACTCATGGGCGTTCAGCCTTCTTCCTGATTTTTTTATTCTGCCAATCAAATGAAACAACAGCCTGTCAGTCCTGACGATCTTCAACTCACGGCATATGCTCTGGGGGAAATGACTAATTCGGAGAGAATGGAGTTTGAAAGCCGTCTCGAGGAATCACCCGATGCTCTTGCCGAACTCGAGGCAATGGATGATATTAATTCGTTGCTTTCCGGAGCCCTCCGAAATGAGTGGTGCACTGAAATGAGAGAGCCGTTGCTTGAGGCATTGCCGGCAGCCGCAGAAGGGAAAGTTGTGTCAGGACAGTTCCGCACTCCTAAAGGGGCGTATATCGCAGCCGCAGCCGCCGTTGCTGCCCTTTTGGTTGCCGGAATCTCGGTTATGCCAAAGACTGAAGTCTCTGCGGGAAGTTCTTTTGCAGATTCGCCATCTACGACAAGTCTTGATATTTCCCGGACGATTGATTTTCCGGGCCTTGAACCGGGGGTTGCCGTACCATCTCTGTATTTGACTGAGGAAGTAGACAATCCGGAAAATCTCGATTTAGCCTCAGCTCTGGAGAATCTTGACAAGTTGGCTTCACCGCTCGATGCAAGCTATTTGGATTCCTTTGAGGCTGAAAGCAAAGCTGCAGAAACAGTTTTACCGGTATCTCTTTCGAGCGGTGAAGGGGTAGGTAGAGTCGATTCCTATTTGCCTAACCGGGCTGGTCTTTCTAATGATGGATTGATTGAGGAGCGAAGAACGATGCGTGTTATCTCGCCCGGCCCGGATGAGGGGGCTGTTTTCGTTCGCGGATACGTCGCAATGGATGGGGATCTGTTTTCTGCGGGGCGTCAGTCCGGTGATCATCTGCTTCCCGGTTTTCGTCCCGTTTCCATGGTTGGAAATCCTGTCCAGGAAACCGAAGTTGACCTTCGACTTCTTTCCGAATTGCAGTCAATCCAGAATGAGCTTTCCGGTATCGTTGAAAAGATGCCATCTGACTCGGAGAGACGAAATCAACTTGAAGCGATCCTGAAAAGGAATCGTGATGCTGTGAAGGAACTCAAGAGCGAGTTCTCACAGTAGTTTCGAATTTGCGCCCTGCTTTGTCAGGTCGTAGACTAAACCTGTGGAGTCGGGCGGAGCAATCCGTCCGGCTCTTTTCTTTCGGACTCATGCCGGGGGTTTTATTCTCTGATGTTGATCGGGGTGTTCTCGGAAATTTGCTTTGAATAGGTTGAATTTTTGAAAGTGTTGTTCAACGTGTTCCTTTCCCCGTTCCTCTTTTGAAACACAAAACTACGGACAGCGATGCCGGTGGGCGCCTCGAAGTTGGCGTTCGTGCCGGAGTGCTTGCTGAGATTGATCTCAGCAGCGAGCCTTTCTATGGGGGCATCTTCCTACCCGAGGATATTGAAAAAGCCCGGGCCTTGGTAGAATCTGACGGGGTCAGGCTGGTGACTGCCAACGTGCAGGGAAGTTTTGCGGGGATATTTGGACAGATTTCCGGAAATCGGGAAACGCCTGCGGAGGATATCAGTATTGTGATTCATCGGAGCAGCGGCGGGGACTGGAAAATTGACGGGCGTGCCGGGCGTGCCGGGCGAATGAATGATGAGCGGGTAGTTGCGTTGCTTCTCCTTGCGATGCTGGACCGTGGTGTCATTGACTCAGTAAGCGGGGGAAAAGAGGAAGTCGGAACGAGAATGCACCTTTTCTCCTGTGATGTCCGGGCAGGTATTCTGCACTGGGATGACAGTGATGCCCGTGCCGTGCTTGAAAACATGCCGTTGGCCCGTATTTCGGGAAATGACAAGAGGGTTGAAACGCGTCTTCGTGAAATGGGGCTCAAGCGTCTTGTGGAATTGTATCCCTGGGATGAAATCGATCCGGATTGCCGGCAGTGTTATGCGTACACAGCGGTTCGAAGAGGCATGCAGGAGGTCTTCTGGGCGGATTTCCTGACGAACCACAAGTCTGAGTTTGAGGAGATGGGGTGTGTCGTTTCAGTGGGCCATGATTTCGGACTTCAAGTAGTCGAAACTCTCGATTTCTACGGGGACTTACATCATGGTGAGGATGGAACCGATTGGTTCGGTTTTGAGTATGGCGTCAGGCTGGGAGGAGAGAAGGTAAATCTATTGCCGTGCCTGATACGATATTTGGAAAGCCGACCTTCCGGGGCAACTCTCGCAACGATTGAGAAGTGGCCTGCCCGGAAAAAGATTCCTATTGAAACGGGTGAAGCCGGGAAATACATCGCAGTTCCGTCTAAAAAGCTTCATGCCATCCTGAGTATCCTCACTGAGCTGTTTGATCGTGATTCTGTAGCAGAGGACGGAAATTTGAAGCTGCACAAAATTCGGGCGTCTCAACTACTTGGCTATAAGGGGGATGAATTGCTTGTCGAATCAGCGCCCGAAGAGTTGAAGATGAGTGCCGCTGAACTGGAAGAGCTTAAGCCTTCTGTGGACCCGGAAGCGCCGTCAGGTTTTCTGGCTACCCTGAGGCCCTATCAGCAGGACGGTTTCGAGTGGCTCCAGTTTTTGAGGGAGCAGGGATTGGGTGGTATTCTTGCCGACGATATGGGTCTCGGGAAAACGATCCAAACGCTCTGTCATCTACACTACGAAAAAGCACAAGGGCGCGCCGATTTACCGAGCTTGATTCTTGCTCCGAAAAGTGTGGTTCCCAACTGGGTAAAAGAGGCAAAGAAATTCGCCCCCTCCCTGAAAGTCCTCGAACTGCAGGGAGCAAGCCGAAAAAAATACTATCAGGTTTTGCGGTATTCGGATCTGGTTGTTACTTCGTATCCCGTACTGCTTCGTGATGCTGAGGAACTGTTGAATCAGGCTTTTCATTTTGTCGTTCTTGATGAAGCACACACAATCAAGAATACCTCTTCCCAGGTAACAAAGGTCGCTTACAAGATTGATGCGCGACATCGCCTCTGCCTTTCCGGAACCCCGATCGAGAACAACCTGGGGGAGCTCTGGTCTCTATTTCATTTCCTTATGCCCGGCTACCTCGGCTCCGAGGAGAGTTTTAATCGCTGTTTCAGATCTCCGATTGAGAAGGATAGGGACGAGGGATTGCGGAAGCGTCTTGCAGAGCGGGTTGCCCCTCTGATGCTACGGAGGACAAAAACCCTGGTTGCAAAAGACCTCCCTCCTAAAAATGAAATTGTAAGGACTTTGGATCTACTTCCGAAACAGGTTGAACTGTATGAGGCTGTTCGAGCGGCTGTGAGTCGGGAAGTACATGAGGAGATTGAGCGATTGGGAGCTCAGAAATCCAGACTTTTAGTCTTGGAGGCTCTGATGAAACTTCGGCAGGTTTGTAATCATCCGAGGTTGCTCAAATTAACCTCTGCGAAGAGCGCACGTGGGTCTGCGAAAATGGATCTTCTCATGGAGATGTTGCCATCGATGGTGCAGGCCGGAAGACGGATTCTGATTTTCTCCCAGTTCACAGAAATGCTCGCGATTATTGAGGATGCTTTGAGAAAAGAGGGGATTCGTTTTCTAACACTTACGGGACAATCTAAAGATCGTGGTAAGCTCTGCGACGATTTTCAAGCTGGTAAAGCTCCAGTTTTTCTTATCAGTCTACGGGCTGGAGGCACCGGCCTGAATCTTACTGCGGCAGATACGGTGATCCACTTTGATCCGTGGTGGAACCCGGCACTTGAAGCTCAAGCAACGGATCGCGCTTACCGAATTGGGCAGAAAAATCCTGTCTTTGTCTATAAGCTGATCAGTTCCGGAACGATCGAAGAGAAAATTCTTCTTTTACAGAAGAAAAAGCGAGCCCTCTTCGAAGGGATTCTTGAAGGTACTCCGCAAAAACTCGCCTTCTCGGAAGAGGAGCTTGATGATCTTCTCGCTCCTATGCGATAGCAGCGTTCTCAGACGCCGGGGAACCGGGCTGCAACCGTTTCGGGAGTATTTCTCTTGATTCGGAACAAGTTTGCGAAGTCGGTGGAGAGTTCTTTAAGTGATGAGCTCGAAAGAGTTCCGTCGTTCGGGAAGGGCGCGCGTGTCTGGCAGGTTTGTGCGTGTGTGGGGACTTCTTCAATGTTGCCTGAAGAACAATTTCAAAGGTTCCCTCGCCCGGGTTTCCCGGATTCTGCGAGGAGGTGCCACTTTTTTGAGCCGAAGAAAAATAAGATAATCAGAAGAAGTGCACAGAACCTGCTCTTCCACCGGTAAGCCTGTAACCCGTTTTCCAGAAAAGCGGACCTCTCTACCTACCTTACCATGAATAAGCATACACGTCTCGTTGATGGAGGCCTGCTGCGATTTTTGCGAAACCGCGGAGTGCTTCGATCAAATGTTGCTGCCTTCACCTTCGCTTCTCTTTTCTTTTCTCTTTCACCCCTCCGCTCAAATCCATCAGGCGGAGTCGTGATACACGGAGATGTGAATTTCAGCTCCAGTGGTAGTCGGCTGCTGATTAATCAAAGTAGTGCGAACGCGATCATCAACTGGGATGATTTTTCGATCAAGTCCGGAGAGATAACGCAGTTTGTCCAGCCGGGTTCCGGGAGTGCAGTGTTGAACCGGGTGACGGGTGGAAGCCAAAGTGAAATCCAGGGTGCGTTGAGGGCGAACGGAAATGTTTTTGTCATCAATCCGAACGGAATTCTGGTGGGGGCCAACGGGACCATTGACGTCCATGGTCTGGTCCTCTCAACATTGGATGTGAGTGACGGGGACTTTCTCAACGGTGGCGATATGGTCTTTCGAGGAGGCAGCGGCAATGGGGTTACGAATCTCGGCAAGATCAACGGAGTCGGTGGTGATGTGTTTTTGATAGGAAGAACGGTAAGAAACAGCGGTCAGATTTCGGCTCCGCAGGGGACGGTCGGTCTGGGGGCCGGAACAGAGGTGCTCCTGAAGGCGGAAGGGAATTCTATGGGGGAGCGAATGTTCATCCGCGCGGGTGGCTCCGGGGGAAGCGGAACCGGAGTATATAACGATGGTACAATCGCGGGAGCTGCAGTGGAGTTGAAGGCACATGGCAATGCATACGCGCTGGCGATTAATAACAAAGGTTCCGTTCGTGCGACGGGGGCATCAAACGTCGGGGGGAGAGCCTATTTGCGAAGCGAAGGAGGCCGCGTGAGCAGTTCCGGAAGCATCGCCGTTTCCGGTCCGTCGGGCGGCTCAGCGCGGGCTCTCATCGCAGCAGCTTATGCAAAGGTGGATGGAGAATTGCGAGCGGAAAATGGGCGTGTCCGGGTAAGGGGGACAGAGCTTGCCGAGATTGGTGGAACAATCGGTGCGGGTGATGAGGGAGCCGGAGGGGATATCGTTGTCGAAGGTCAGGAAATTTTGGTTAAGACGGGCAGCACGATCGATGCAAGCGGCGCGAGCGGTGGCGGCACGGTCCGAATCGGAGGAGGGTTTCAGGGGACGGAAGCAGATGTGATGAATTCGACATCGACGATAGTTGAGACAGGGGCTTCGCTTCGTGCCGACGCTCTTTCGAGCGGAGATGGCGGAACGGTTGTGATATGGTCTGATGAAGAAACCGGTTTCTATGGTTCGGTTTCCGCCCGTGTTCACGAAGGCGGGGGCAAGGGGGGCTTTGTCGAGATTTCCGGGAAAGAGACGCTAACCTTCGACGGACTCGCGGATGCGTCTTCGGTAAGTGGAAGAAGGGGAACCGTTTTGTTTGATCCCGGAACAGTGACTATTGGGGGAACCGGGTCGGCGATGACGATTGCCAGTATCAATTCGACCCTCGATACAAATACCAATGTTACTATTGCGACCCATTCCGGAGATGTGATTTTTGAGAATGTCGGTACATCGGATTTCCGTGATGTTTCCGTGCAGTGGAACACGGATGCCAGTCTCGGTGTTTTCGCGTCCGGGGATGTTCGCTTTTTGAATCATGCCCGCACTGCCGGAGCGGGATCTGTCAGCGTGCTGGCCGGCTGGACGGGGGATGAAACTGACCCTCAAATTCTGGCAAATGATCCGGAGAGTGCCTGGAATTTTTATGTGCAAAACGGACAGTTCGGAATCGACGACAACGACCCTCTGACCGGCATCGGCAATGTTTATATCAACGATGCTTCGAACAACCGTGCGGTGGCGGTGGGCTCCCGCTACGGAAACACCAATGTCGCGGGAAATGACGTGCTCGTTGTTGCATCGGAGAGCGTCAGCGGGGGATACGCGCATTTGGGATTTGCGGACAACGGGCAGGTTTTCTATTTCAACAGTGCCGCCCTGACTCCGCTGGCAAACGCGGGGGACCCCCTGATAGCCCTGGTTGGTGTCAATGAGTTGACCAATCAGTCCGGCGTATATGCTTTCGACAGTAGCGGTATTCGAACGGATGTCACCGTTCCTTACGCGGACAATTTCGGGTCGACGGTAAATGGAAACTGGTGGTGGCGGTCCCTCGACGGACTGGCGAACGGCAGTTCGGGGAGAGGGGACTATTTGCCGGGAATGGGGGCGGGGTCTGCAACCGCGAGCGCCGATATCAATGTCGAAGCAAGAGGCAAACTCGAGGTGACATCCGGCAGGCTTGCGAACAGCTATGACGGGCCCTATGCACAAGTGGGACACGGCGGAAATGCCCGCGACTGGCGAAACGTGAATCGCAATGACGATGCGGACGATCGTGTCTATTCGGTGAATTTCGGTGACGGTGACCGCTTCTCAGCTTCGATCGGACGTTTGGCGGGGGTCTACAGTGATATCAATATCCGTACCGGCCTCGATGTGAATCTAGATCCGACATTGGCTGCCGGAACGGTCACGCTAACCGCAGCACAGGGAGACGCAATTTCCAACCTCGCCGGTACTCAATTGAATCAATATGCCCAGATCGGACACATGGGACTGGCTCAGACTGGTTCGGTGCAGGGGGATATCAAAGTGCTGGCCGGTGGTGCCGTCGGCGTGAATGCCGGAAACGGCTGGAGAAACCATGCGCAAATCGGACACCGGGTAGGCGACATCCATGCCGATAAGGATCCCCGCCTTGGCGTTGGTGAAGTAGCCGTGACGGGGCAGACTCCGGATGGGAAACTTGGCGGTGGGCAGCATGCTCAGTTGCGGATTTTTAACAGCCTGGCAGATCTCACTAACGACACTTTGAGGGAAGGGGATCTTGCCGGGCACGTGATTGCCAGTACTGCTACGGGGCCAAATTACACAGGTGCTGCCGGACTTTATGACGGGACTGCTTCAGTAACGGGCGCTGGTGATGCACTGCTCTTTCTAACAACTTTGAGGCAACTGGTAGAACTGAGATTGGACGGTAGTTGTCCATTTCACTTCTTTT
>JAKSBG010000171.1 GCA_022361255.1 Verrucomicrobiales bacterium | reverse complement strand
CCGACAGAGATATGGCCGCTGTCGCTACCGTAATCGGTCCCTCCCCGGTTTTCCATACCGTCATCGTTTTCCCGCATCCCTCCGTGCCCGATCATCACATAAGCACGGTCATTCGCTTTAAATCCTTCTTCAGCAGAAACATTGGAGCCTGGAAGGAGCAAGACGTCCTGCCTTGCGTGCGCGTTGATATTACCCGTAACTCCGGTCTCAAAGTCGACACCAACCGCAGTGTTTGTCGTATTCGAGAAAGTGATCGGTGTGTAATTGGAAGCCACTTGAGTACCGTCACCTGAGGTGAGGGTGACCGTATTTGTCGGATTGGCTGTATTCCATGCTGCGATAAGATCGTTAACGGTAGCGGTTCCGTCACCCATCAGTTGAATCGTGCCGCCACCGGGCGCATCAGCGGTAATTGTGACGGAGGTAGCAAGCCCAGCCACGATTCCGGTGAAATCTGCAGCAACTCCCCCGTCATTTCTCAGTGCCACACCTCGAAGGTCATTCTCACGGCGATAACCAAGCTGAGTAAATCGCTCGTTCCCTTGTCCGGCGCGCATTACGATGTCATAACCGAATGCATTCGTCTCCCCTTTCGCGCTCCCAACCTCAACAGGCTCAAGACCTGCATCGTTCAGAAACACCGAACCTTCGTTGGCGCCCCACGCCCCGTATGTACCGTCAATTACATCCTGGGCACTTATGCCGGGACCGCTTGCGGTGCCTGCTCCCGGATTGTCAGGATCAAAGCTGAAAGCGGCAGCGTTCGTGCCGTCCCATCCCGCAACCAGCGTAATGTGGCCGGTTCCAGCGGCGTCTGTGGTTCCGTGGTTTTTGATATCACCACTCACGCTGATATCGCCATGAGCAAAGAAGGAGAGAGAATTCGGACTGTCATAAACAATATTTGATCCGGACCGAATGCTGATATTCCCCTGCGCGGTTCCCGCGCTGGCAGTGTGAACGACCACATTGTTCTGCAGAACGGCAGCAACGAGGTCCGCATCGGAAATGGTCGTTCCGGTTCCGGGGCCAATGATTACATCAGTCGGGTCCAGAAGAAGTGTACCGGTGGCACCGTTTTGCGCAGCCGTTGAGACATATCCCCGATAGGAAAGACTGTTAACGCCGGAAACTTCAACAAATCCACCGTTTCCAACAGTACCAAGGGCCTGTGCCGAAACCTGTCCCCGGAACATAGTGTCACCGTCAGACCAAACAATCGCCTCACCCGCGTCGTCGTTCTCACCATCGACAAGAATCAACGCGCCGCTTTCGATCGTGGTTGAATCTGAATTACGAATATCACTGTCATTGCCCTGCATTCCACCACCGATACGGACGGTTCCGCCTGCATTGTATCCCGATGCGTCAATGACTGATGTAGCGCCCACTGTCACTTCAGCAGCTGAAACATCAACAGCCCCGCCATTTCCGACACCACCGGTTGCATCGACTGCACCGTTAACAGTGGCTGCAGTAGCGCCGGAGATCGTGACCGAACCACCGACCGAACCGCTCGCCGAAATCGTTGTGGTATCGGAAACCATGACTTCCCGTCCCGTTACGTTCACTTGACCTCCAGCCTGCCCGACAACACCGGATGCATCGAGACGCCCGCCCTGAAGAGAAACGTTTCCGCCGCTGACATCAATCTGCCCTCCGGAACCGTTGGCGTTTCGCGCAACCAACTGGCCCGTATTCACAATGCTGCCACGGGATCCTGCACTCAGGGTGAGTTTCCCTCCCTGAAAATTATATCCACTTGCGCGAACCAGCCCATCGTTCTTGATGGCGAGAGCATACACATTACCGTGAGCTTTCAACTCAGCTGCCGCCCCCGCAATTTCACCGGCATTCTCAATCCCCGTGCCACCGCCGGGACCACCTGCCAGAACGGAGATCATTCCGCCTGATGCCGTCTGGTCAACGATGATGTCACCACCGGCTCCGAAAGCAACGTTACCGTCAGGTGCATTTACTGTTCCGTAGTTCTGCAGGAAATTACCCAGAAGAACGACGTCGCCACCGCTACTGGAAATCGCTCCGTAGTTCGTCACACCGGTTCCATTGTTCCCCTTATAACGAATGGATCCGCCGTTTAGAAAGTCGCTGTCTTTTGTGTCGAGCGTCGACATTGTCAGCATTCCACCAACGTCTACTGATCCTCCGGGACCAACAACAATACCGTTCGGGTTGATCAGAATCACCCCGCCATTTGATCTGAGTTGACCGTAAATAGCTGAAGGATTTCCGGTTACGACCCTGTTCAATGCAACCGAACTGCGACTTGGCTGATGGAAGGTGGTCGTTTCCCCTTTTTGAATGGAGAATGACTGCCAGTTGATAATCGCCTTGTTGCTCGACTGCATGATATCAACATTGCGGGTTCCAAGACCCTGAATATTGACGGTTCCGGCCCTGACATTGGCACCACTTGGATTCGCCTGCAGCCCAAGCGGAAAAAGGCCTAGACCCGGAAGTAGAGCAGCCAGAATCAGAAACTGGAAGCCCAGATTCTTACGCAGTGAGGAAATGATCGTTCTCATTTTGTAGTAGGGGGAATGGGTTGACGAAGGAGGCTTGGCCTTTCCCCCGCAATCATCCGTACGATATAAACCCTATGGAATGACAGCATCAGGGGCGGTTGTAAATCCAAATTTCAGGATTTTTTCACCTCATGTTCACTGGTCTTTGTCGCTCTTTTACAGCGCGTGACACTTCTTCGAAAAAGAATTTCGCAAAATTGCCTCCCAGATTGCTTTATAGAGCCGGAATTTTCACGGTCCCTTTTATTCGACCGGGGAAGAGTTTTCTGCAGTTGCCGCGTAGACACTGCTGATACCGCCGAAAAGAGGATGCCACGAGGAATCTGAAAAACCGTTATCTTCGATCAATTTTCTCATTTCTGCTCCGGAAGGAAATTTTTCGATGGATTCTCCTAAGTAAGCGTAGGCCTCCCGGTTACCCGTAAGAAATCCGGCGATTCGGGGAAGAATTCGGTGAAGGTAAAAACGGTAAGGCCCCAGCAGGAGTCGATTGCGAGGAAGGGAAAAGTCGAGAATGACGAGTCTCCCCCCGGTTCGCAGCACGCGAGAGAACTCTCGTAGCGCAGCTGACCAGTCCGCCATGTTGCGCAGGCCATATCCAATTGTCAGAGCATCGAAGGAATCATCCGGAAAAGGCAGCCGGAGCCCGTCTGCAACGATCAGGTCCCTCAGCCCTCTCTTCTTTGCTTCAGCCAGCATCGGAGCGCAGAAGTCCGAGCCGATCACTCTCGCCTCGGGAGTCCGCGCCTGCACGGCTTTAGCGAGATCGCCACTGCCTGTCGCGACGTCGAGGACCGACACCGGGGAAACCTCGGCAACCATTCCCGCCACTTTTTTCCGCCACAGAACATCTATCCCTGCACTGAGAAAATGATTTGTCATCACATAGCGCGATGCGATGGAGGAAAACGCCCGATGAACAAATTCGGGATTTTGATCGCGTTCGACCGTGCTCATGTCAAAAAGGATACGAACGCGAGACCTTCTGCGATATCTTGCGTCCGGCCTGAAAAAATCCCATATCGGCGTTTCCGAAAAAAGTGCTCACGAGAGGACTCGAACCTCCACGGGTTTAACCCCACTAGAACCTGAATCTAGCGCGTCTACCAATTCCGCCACGTGAGCAGCGAGGCATCCAACGACCGTCCGGCCGAAGCGAGCGGTAAGAAACATGGAATTTCCCTGCTGACAACCGGTTTTATTTGTCCTCGCACGCTTTCCCCGCCATCTTCCCTCCTGTCCCTTTATGCCGGCGACCGTTATTTCCCCACCCATTCAGCTTTGGCTCGACCCGGTTGATCGGACCGCAGCCGAACAGATGGCTATGGATGAGGCCCTGTTCCGCATTACTGAACAGGAGGGAATTTCCTTCGCACGCTTCTACCGCTGGCATCGCCCCGGATTCACCTTCGGCTATTTTGATAAGGCCTCCTGTTATGTAGAAGGGGCTGTACGCCGGTTTACCGGGGGCGGCCTGGTAGAGCATGGAAAAGATCTGACATTTCTGCTGACACTTCCGCGGACCAGTAAAATCTTTCCCGAGCCGGCGGAACTCCGTTACCGGACCATACACGATGCGATTGGAAGAGCTCTTCACATAGCGGGACTTACCGTTTCCAGAGACAGTTCCTCCCCCACCAGGGCGACAGGGCCCTGTTTCCAGAATCCCGTTTCGGAGGACCTCCTCGATCCTGCAACGGGAGAAAAAATCGGAGGCGGAGCGCAGAGACGAACCAGACAAGGGATCATCCATCAGGGGAGTCTTCGCATCCCGCCTCCGTTTCACTCCCTCGATTCTCCCTGGACCGCGAAATTCACTGATTTGCTATCCGGCACTACCGTTCCTGTTTTTCCGGAAATGATGGATCGGGCAGAAAATGAAGCCGCCACCCTGAGCAGGAACCGCTACAGTTCTGCGGCGTGGAACCATAAGCGTTGAAGCATCCCTCCATTTTTAACGTAGGTTTTTTCACAATTCTGTGTTATTAGGAGGGTTCACGTCCGTTCAGTTTGCTTAAACTTTAAGAATCATGAACTAAACGGCGCGTGCCCGAATCATGCAAAGTTGGTTTACGTTCGAGCTCGACGGTGAAGAATGCCGCGTTGAAAAAGAAGATACACACGGATCTCTTGCGTCCTTTTTGAGTCGGCTCGACCCCTGTTTCAGCGATTTTGCCATTCACGACCCATGGCAGGGCGGAGTTCCTGTCGTGATGGGAGATGTCGAGGGGGATCGCCATCGCTTTCGAGTTATAGATGCCGGACTTATCATGCTGCCCATGCTTGCCGGTCGCCAGATCTGGACTTCAGAAGGCATTCAGAATGCTGAACCGGATCACCCCGTAAACCTGGCATTGCGCAACCGCCAGCTCGAATGTGGCAGCGAACGTACCGGCACCTTGCGCGTGTTGCTTTTCGAAGGGTACTACCGTCCGGATCTCCGTAGGCAGGGACAAATCAATGATCAGTTTGATTCAGTGGTTACGCGAACGGCAAACACCCCTTCTATACGGGAGGTTGCCTCACAAGTCTTCGCCTCCACCGAACAGCTCCGCCATGAAGCAGCGCAGCGTGCCGAAAAGTCCGGCCTGGAAAGCTCCGTCTGGACCGGCAAACGCGACATTTTTGAAGACCGCTTTACCAAGAAGCTGTTCCGTCTGAAAGAGCGCCCCTCCCTGAACTACGTTGACGGAGCCAAGAGAAGATTTTACCGCCCCGCCACCCTTGTCGAAATGCTTCGACTCAAGCGGGAATATCCGAATTCGCGCATCGTTTCAGGAGGAACGGAATTGACCTCCATCGCCGGAGATGTCGAATGGCCGAATTTGATTTCTGTCGAAACCATCAAGGAACTGAACACTTTTATCACCACGGAGGAGGAATGGGAAATTGGAGCCTCGATTTCACTCACTGAGATTTCCGAATTGATAGGTCGCGAGTGCCCCGCATTTCCAAAAGTGCTTCGTCGCCTCGCATCCCGCCCCATCCGTAACCGGGCGACACTCGGAGGCTACCTCGCATCGGGTTGGAAAGATGGCCCTCTCACTCCGCTCCTGCTTGCTCTGAATTCCCGCATCCTGCTCACATCCGAAGACGGGGAGCGCGATGCACCGCTGTCCCGGTTTTTTGATGACTCAGGAACTACCATCCTTGCCCCGAACGAAATCATACGTGCCCTGATCATTCCACGTGCGACCGATTCCGTACTCGCCAGGCGCGGTGTCACAAACACTATCACAGACGTCTATACCGTAGGTCCCCGCCGCAACCTGAGCCGGCCCTGGGGAACCGGCGCCTTTTCACTTGAGTTGAGGGACCGCACCATCGCCAAAGCTCGAATCGCCTATTCCGGAATCGGAAAAGCGCCCGTCCGCATCCGTGAAGTGGAGGAATTTCTCGTCGGGAAAGCATGGAACGAGTCGACCGGCTTGGATGCTCTGCCCATTCTCAATGAAACTGTCAAAGTCGACGAAACCCTCGAAGAGTCCGACTACCGGAAACAACTTGTGGTAACTCTGTTCCAGAAATTCCTTTCCCAACACCCCCGCCACGACAGCACCCGGCCGCGACAGTTGACCGCGACCGGCGAATTCGCCAGACTGGATCAGCCGTTTTTCGACGCTCTCCCATCCTGACACATCCACCTTTCTCCGCATCCGTCGTTGCCCGTTTCAATGAGCGACTCTGAAGACAATATCACCCCGTTCCGCCTCCCTGATTCTTCTGAGACAGAATCCGGAGAGACCTTTCGAGAAAGACTCAGACGTCGAAGACGCGAAATTGTGGGAAAAACCACGCCCCGTCATACCAGATCCTGGCAGTCACGTAAAAAGAGCCTCGTGGCCCTCGTTGTCGGCAGCCCTCACGCGTCCGCCACCATCGCACGGAAAAACGCAGGGGAAGCTGCCGGAGAAGAGGGGATCGCATCCGTTCTCTTCTCGGAAGACCTTCCCCCCTTCCAAAATACGCTGGGAAAGCAATGGTCGAGCGAACCGCTTCTTGCGGAGGAGAAGGTCACCTACACAGGGCAACCGGTAGCCCTCGTGATCGGAGTCGATGAAGCCACTTGCAGACGTGCCGCCGCGAAGCTCGACATTGAATACCATGAGGACAGCGGCATCCTGACTCTCGAACAGGCGCTGGCCATGGAGAATTTCCATGCAGAAGCCCGCACTGTCAGCAGAGGAGATGCAGAAGGCACTCTCGCCCACGCATCCAACCGAATCGAAGGAGCTTTCACTATACCTGCCCGGCTTTCTCACCCCCGCCTGGGAGGCGAGCTTGTCATCCGACCACTGCAGAATGGCTCCTCACTTGCCGTTGAGGCCCCTGCCCTTCTCCCCACGCTCGTACGAACAGCGGTTGCCTCAGCCGCCGGACTCCCCGAATCGGAAGTGCATCTCGAACCCCTTGACATCCCCGGACTCAGCGGCGCTCTCGAGCTGGCACCGGTTAGACTGGCGGCACTGGCGACCCATGCTGTGCTGAAGTCAGGGAGTGCTATTCGCATAATTGCCAACTCCCCTCATGCCGCGATCCGAACCGCCCGCGGTCATGAAACCCGAACCGCCTTCGAAGCAGGGTACGAGAACGACGGAACAATTCATGCGATCCGCATTCGCATGGCTCTTGACGGTGGTTATTACCTTGCCGATTCATTCAACGCGCTCGACCGGGCTTTGTTGCACGCGGACGCCTCCTACCGCATCCCCAACCTCGAGGTAAGCGCCCGACTTGCTCAGACCAACCGTCTCGTTACCTCGGCCATGCCCGCAGAAGGAGCCACACAGGGATCATGGGCGATCGAGGAAATCATCGAACGAGTTGCCGATGCAACCGGGCTCCCCCCCTCAGAAGTGAGGGAGAAGAATTTTTACACAGAAGATGTCGAGCCGAAAACCACTCCCTACGGCCAGCCCGTGCAGCCCAATTCACTTCAGCGGGTATGGCATCAGGCAATGGGGAGCAGTGATTTCGAAGAACGCAGGAGCACCATTGCAACATGGAACCGGAAGAATCCGGGTTACAAGCGCGGGATCGCCGCAGTCCCCGTCAAATTCGGAGTTGGAGATCCCCGCGCCGAAAGAAACGCTGCAGCAGTGATCGTGCAGGTTCTCGCCGACGGCTCTGTCACCGTTCGAGCGGGCCTCGTTGATCTCAACGACGGATTGAACCACCAGATTCAGGAAGAAGTATCCCACAAACTCGGCGTCGAGGAGTCTTCCGTCCACGTCATTCTCAACGACTTCGACTCGCTTCCCCGGGCGACTCCCGTAATCGGCACTGACGCAGCGGGGCTCGTCCTTCGCGCTCTCGACGACGCCTGCTCCGCCCTTCGCAAACGTCTTCGCGAAGTCGCTCTGCAACTTTTCGCCGCCAAAGGCCAGACGGAGATCGAACTGGAGTCGATTCGCTTTTCCAACGGAGTGGTCGGTCCTGACATTACACCTACCGACCCGCTCCATTTCACCGAAGTGGTCGAAGGTGCGTGGCGCAAGCGTGTTAATCTCATCGAAACCGGCTACCACCGGACCCCAAACCTCTGGTGGGATCCCGAGCTCGGGGCCGGCTGGCCATTTTCCGCCTTCACATACGCCGTGGCAGTGACAGAAATTCAAGTCGACGCATTCACAGGGGAAATCCAGGTTCTGCGCCTCGACGTTGTCCACGAAGGATCCCCCTCCCCGAATCAAAATGATCGCGACTTTGCTCAGCTCGTTCGCGCCTTTCAGATAGGAAGCGGATGGGTTCTACAGGCCGCCGAATCAGAGGATGCCTCCACATTCGAGCACCTCGGCACCCCCGGGTTTGCCGACGCCCCCTTCGAGGTCAACGCCGACAGGCTTCGCCCTCTTGGAAATCCCATGGCCACTCCAGGCGATCCTTGCGGTGAAGCGCCTGTACTGCTGGCAGCGTCCATTCGTTCAGCACTGCGTCACGCACTGAGAGCTTTTGGCCTCGAACCCGGTCTCGACATCGAAATCCCGCTCCCTGCGACGCCGCCCCGGGTGCTCGCCACCTTCAAGGCCATTGCGAATGCCCTGCGGGAAAAAGAGGAAGCGGAACAAAAGAAAGCCTGAACGGGGAGGTTCTTCATCCTTCCTTTTCCCTGAATAATAATTTTGATCCTATTGGTAGCGCCTGCTACCGGCCGGCATCGACCTCCCGCAGAGATCAGGAGGTGACGTCAAAAAAGGCGAGTCGATTCCCATCCGGATCTTCGATATAGAATTCCCGCCCGTAGGGAGTTTCCCGAAGCGGTTGGATCACCGGGACATCTTCCGACTGCACTGCTTCGTAACAGAAATCCAGATCAGTGACTCCGATCACGAGATCCACCTGGTCCGCATCCCGCGTACGGGACGGAACCGTGTCGACAAGTTTCAAATGAATTGAATGAGGGCCGATACCGAGCCCGGCATAGGTTTCCTGCTTGAAGTTCAACCCGAAACCAATGGATCCCGTGTAAAACGACACCGCTCTTTCGATGTCAGAAACCACGAGCTGGGTGCTTACGCAGTGAAGGCACTTTTCCAAATCCAGTTTCATCAGTTCGTTTCGAACCGAAACAAAGCGCAATACCTTCTCTTACTCAACGCAAAGGAAGCCATTCTCAAAAAAATGGAACGCACCATCGCACTTCCTTCACTCAACCCTGTTGTACCTCAGACCCAACCCTGTCAGGTCCTCCACTCAACAGGGTTGCCCCTCCCACGAATCGGGACTTTTCCGCCACCCGGCAAAACGCTACAACAGTCGAACCATGAACCGAGCCAAAGCAATTTTACTGTGCCTGATTCTCTCCGGAATTTTCACCGCGAACGCCCGAGCCGAACTCCGTGCCGGAGCTGACGTGACCGACATCACGCCGCTGGCGGAACATTTTCCCATCAGCACCGCCGGCTCGATGGCCGCAAACTTCATCGACAAAACTGATGAGAGAATCCACTGCCGCACCATCATGCTCGGGAATGATGAAGCCACCGTGAGCTTCACGATCGTCGATTCCTGCCTCATCCCGCGCGACATAGCAGATTCGGCAAAGCGTCTCGTAAACTCCGCGACCGGGATACCGCCGGAGAATATCAACATCGCGGCGTCCCACACCCATTCCGCCCCGACCTCGACGCCGGCGTTTCAATCCAATCCACTTGTCGCCTACCAGATCTTTCTCACCGAAAAAATTGCCGAATCCATCATCAAGGCACACAGAAAACTGGAACCGGCCGAGGCCGGTTGGGCGGTCGGCAGCGATCCGACCCAGGTATTCAACCGCCGCTGGTTTGTGAATGAACCATACGAAAATCCCTTTGGCAGCACCGGCGACAAAGTACGGATGAATCCCGGCTTCGACAAAGGCGGCGGCAAAGTCTCGAAGCCCGCAGGACCGACCGATCCGGACGTGCCGGTCCTCGCAGTCCGCTCCACCGCGCCGGGGAAAAAGCCTATCGCCCTGCTTGCGAACTACTGCCTGCACTACGTCGGGAATCCTCCGCGCAGCGCTGAAGGAAAAAGCCAGCTTTCCGGAGACTACTTCGCCCGCTTCGCTGAGATCATGGCTGAAAAAGTGGCCCCGGGAAACACAGACTACGTCGCCATTCTTTCCAACGGAGCGAGCGGCGACATCAACAACGTCGACTTTTCCCGGCCCCGTCCCGAAAAATCCTACGCCCCCGGCGAAAAAATGATCGAAGTCGCCACCTCCGTCGCCAACGCCGCACACAAAGCGTTTCAGGAAATCAAATACAGCAGTGAATTCCCCATTAAGGTCGCCTTCCGTGATCTCGATCTTGGCGTTCGCAAACCCACCGCAGAGGACCTCAAACGCGCTCATGAAATCCTCAGCAGTCCCGAGCAGCTCATCAACGGAAACCTGCGTGCCCGCGAAGCGATTTACGCCCGCGAAACACTGCAGCTCCGCGAATATCCCGACACCGTTCCCGTTCGTTTACAATCGGTCAGGCTCGGTGACCTCTGCATCAACACCACCCCCTGCGAAACCTTCGTCGAAATCGGGTTGGAGCTGAAGGAAACGAGCCCGTTTGCCACCTTTCTCATTGAACTCGCCAACGGCTACAATGGCTATCTCCCCACCCCGCAGCAGCACGAATGGGGCGGCTATGAAACCTGGCGTGCGAAGTCGAGCTATCTCGAAGTCGACGCATCAACCAAGGTCGTAGCTGCATTCAGGGAGATGATGGCGGAGCTGGGCGAGTGATTCGCGAGGACAGGTGAAGATCAATCCTCCAGCAACAACGCGATCACTTCTTTCACTTTCTCTTCCCCGTAGCTGTGCCCCTCCACTGTAGTCACAATTTCGCCATCAGCATTTTTAGCGATGATGCCGTGGACCTTGATGTCTGAATTTTCGATTTCCTCTTTGGAATTCCCGTCTCCGACTTTCGTCGTTTCAAGAACCACAACGTCGGCATACTCTGCTTTGAGTCCATCAACTATGGCCGTCACTTTATCACACAAGGGTCATCCCTTGAGATAGTAATACGACAATTTGGCTTTCTTATCGTCCGCGCTTGCAAAACCAAAAGAAACCAGCATAGCCAGAATCGGCAGGAAAACTTTCCAGATATTCATCATGGGAAAGTTTCTCTTCTTTCGACTTCGCGCAAATGGCGCAATCGGGCGGCAGTTTGCTCCTGAATTTGAGAGCCCACTCTCCACATCCCCCTTGCCCCCACACCTCTCCCATGCTTCTGTCTGAAAGATGATTCTCGCCGCTGCCGCAGGCCATTCCGAAGTCTGGGACGTACTGGTCCAGTTGCTCGTTCTGCTGGCGAGCGCGCTTACGATAGGGATGCTTTTCGAGCGGTTCGGGCAGTCGGCGATCCTCGGTTACCTGCTCGCCGGAATGCTGTTGGGTCCGGGGGTTTTTGATCTCGTGCAGGAGGAATCCGGCGTTCCGGTGATTGCGGAACTGGGGGTCTCGATGCTGCTCTTTGCGATCGGGCTGGAATTTTCAGCACGGCGGCTTCTGGGTCTCGGACCCGCCGCCATATACGGCGGAACGGTCCAGGTCACCGGCACCCTCGGCATTGCCGCACTGATCTGCCTGCTGTTTGGAATCGAGGGAAAAAGCGCACTTGCTTTCGGAAGTGCGGTCGCGCTTTCCTCAACGGCGTGTGTGCTACGCGTTCTCACTGATCGCGCCGAGCTGGAGGCTGTCCACGGTCGAACCGCACTGGGCATCCTTCTGCTCCAGGATGTCGCGGTGGTGCCGCTGGTTCTTTTTGTTACCATGTTAGGAGGAGGAGGTTCGATCGCAGAAGTCGGCGTCGGAATGCTGAAAGCGGTTGGGCTGATTATCGGCCTGGTAACAGGATTTTTCCTTCTTTCAAAATATGTCCTCCCCTATGTGATGCGGGAGCTCAGTCTCGCGAGGGACCGGGAGCTACTCGTACTACTCGCCGTTGTTCTCGCGATTGGGTCCGCTCTCGCCGCGCACGAACTGGAACTCTCCCCCGCCCTCGGTGCGTTCATGGCGGGGATGATGCTGGCAGAATCCCCTTTTGCAACGCAGATCCGATCTGATATCGGCGGACTGCGCATCATTTTCATCACCTTGTTTTTCGCCTCTGTCGGCATGCTCGGTGATCCCGTCTGGATCGCCGGGAATTTCATTCCGGTTCTCGGTGTCACCGCCCTGCTTCTCGCGGGAAAAGCGGTCATTATCACGATCGTGGGGCTCATTTTCCGCCTTCCCCTTCGGCACGCCTTCGCTGCCGGACTGGTTCTCGCTCAGGTGGGTGAGTTCGGGGTTGTCATCGCCGGAATCGCGCAGAGTACGGCTCTCGTTGATGACAACCTGTTCCGGCTACTCGTATCCTCCACGTTGGTTACCCTTTTCCTCACCCCGTTTCTCATTCGGACAGCCATGCCGCTCGGGGGAAAACTGGAGGCGCTTTTCAACCGCCGGAAACAGCAGGACGATCAATTAGAAGACCACGGAGAGATGAAAGAAGGCAAGGATCTCGTCTTCATCGTCGGATTCGGCCCCTCCGGTCAGCGTGTTGCGGAGGATCTGAAAAATCATCCGGAAGTTTCCCCCCTCGTCATCGACATGAGGCAGAAAAATATCGACCTTGCCCGCTCGATGGGACACCGCGCCGCGCTCGGCGATGCCGGGAGCGTCGACTTTCTCATTCACCACGGGATTTCCCACGCACGGGCCATCGTGGTCACCATTCCTGATCCACGCACTTCAACCCGGATTGTCGAATCAGTCCGAACCTTGAATGAAAAAGTTTCCATCATCGTTCGTGCCCGCTATCACATGTTTGTGGATGACCTCGAACAGGCCGGGGCCACCATTGCTGTCGATGAGGAATATCTCACCGGTCAGCGATTGCGGGAGGCAATGAGCGCCCTGCTCACTCCCGGAGTCGAAGAGCCGCAGTAGTGAAGTGGCGAAACCGTTACTTTCACCCGTTTGTGAAGCCGCAAATTCAGGGTTTCTTGAGCTTTCAATCTCACTTTCCGCCATGCTCTTCTACCTGCTTTGCACTGTTGCTTCTCTCATCATTCTCCTGCCGGCCCTGAATTTCCTCAGCTACCGGATCATGGGAGGAATCATTCGCCGGAGACGGAAAAAGTGGGACCTCAATATCTGTTGCGGGAAAACGGACGGTGGCGGTGTCAATGTAGACATAGTCAACCACGCTGACGTTCCCAATCTGGTTGTTGTCGATGACGTCAGCAATCTGCCCTTTCGCACCGATGAATTCGATCACACCCTGTGCTCGCACACCATCGAACACGTCGATGACCCGAAAGCCTTCTTCGATGAAATGGAGCGGGTCACTTCCGGAAAGGTAACCCTCGTCGTTCCACCGCTCTGGGATCTCAGCGCGGTTCTCAATGTTTTCGAGCACCGCTGGATGTTTCTCACTTTCCGAAAAGAGCACAACAAGCTTCCGCGCTACATCGAACTTCCGTTCGCACGCGCCTTTCAGGACCGCGTCGGGCAGAAAATCCGCGCCTGAAATTCCTCTTCATCACCGGTGGAGTTTTTCCCGACCCCGCGCTAGCTTCCGCCTGCACCCCAGCGGAAACCAGTGAGCGAACCCAGCCCCACCCGAAGAATTGCGATCCTGAACGTCGTCGGCCTAACCGCGCGACACCTCGGCCCCGACACGCCGTTTTTGCGGGAATTTTCCCGGCGGGAGGAAAACCGGACCATCACGGTTACGCCAACCATTCCTGCGGTCACATCGACGATGCAGGCCAGCTTTCTCACCGGGAAATCACCCGGCGAACACTGCATCGTTGCCAACATGTGGTATGACCGGGACTACGCCGAGCACCGTTGCTGGAAACAATCCAACCACCTCGTGAAAGGCCGGAAAATCTGGGAACAGATTCGTGACGAACACGATCCTGATTTCACCTGCGCCAAAGTCTTCTGGTGGAACAACATGTATTCCACTGCCGACTACCAGATCACCCCCCGCCCCATTTACTGCGCCAACGGGAAAAAGGTCTTCGACATCCAGACCTGGCCAATGGATTTGCGGAAAAGGATCAAACGCAAGCTCGGTAAATTCCCTTTTCCTGCCTTCTGGGGACCGGCAGCAGGAATCGACTCCAGCGACTGGATTGCAAAGTCGGCGATGTGGTTTGAGGACAAATTCTCCCCCGGACTCAATCTCGTCTACCTCCCTCATCTCGACTACAATTTGCAACGCCTCGGACCGGACGACCTCGCCGTTTCCGAAGACCTGCAGGCCATTGACCGGATTGTAAAAGAGCTCGTCACGCATCTTGAGAAACGCGGCGTGGAAGTCGTCATTCTCAGCGAATACGGAATCACCGCTGTGGATCACCCTGTCCATCTCAATCGCATTTTTCGCGAAAAAGGATGGCTCTCCTGGCGCGAGGAATTGAAGCGTGAAGTGCTCGACCCCGGCAACTGCAAGGCCTTTGCCATTCCCGACCACCAGATCGCCCACGTCTACGTGAACGACCCGGCAATCGAAGACGAGGTTGCCGCTGTTCTTCGTGAAACGGAAGGCGTCGAGAAAATCTACAACCGGGAACAGCAAACAGAGATCGGACTCGACAACGAGCGCAGCGGCGACTTTGTGGTTGTGTCAGACGAGCGCAGCTGGTTCACCTACTACTTCTGGAAAAACGATAGAAAGGCTCCTGACTACGCCCGGTGCGTCGACATTCACCGCAAACCCGGCTACGACCCCGCAGAGTTGTTCGTCGATCCGAAAATCAAATTCCCCAAACTCCGAATTGCGAATCGTCTGCTGCGGAAGATGCTCGGATTCCGCATGCTGATGGATGTGATTCCTCTTGATGCGACCCTCGTGAAAGGTTCGCACGGTCGCATCCCCGAAAGTGCGAAGGATCACCCCCTTCTGATTGGTTCTTTTCAGAGCTCAGACCTCAGTGATACAGTGGAAGCGATTGCCGTACACGATATTCTCCTGAATCACTGCATCTCATCCTGACCATGTCGGTTTTTTCCACAGCCAGCCTGGTGCGAAATCTGAATCACGATGACAGAATTGTCCGGAGTGTCGCTCTGGATCTTCTCGCCACGCGGGGAGAGAAATCGCTCGAGTTTTCGAAAGCTACGCTCTCCACATTTGAGAAACGGGGGCTCCAGGATGCATTTATTCTGGAGGCAAACCGGTTTCGATCCCAGCTTGACGAGGAGCAGGCAGGCCGGCTTCTCCGTTTTCTCGATTCCATTCTGCCGGAGCAGGCTGCGCATGAATATCGTCGCATGGATTCCCTCCTCGAGTGGCTGCTCGACGCCCCGATTCAAACGGTTGCGAAAGCGGAGAAGTCCCTGAATAAAATCTACGGAGCATCACCTGACCTGAACTACTCTTTTTTGACCTTTCAGGAACGCATTCATTTCCGCAAACAGTGTGAGGGCCTCGACGCCGAAACTCTCCGGGCAATGCTCGAAGAGTTGCTCACCGACGCGTCGGAAAAAATGGCCCTCGATTTCCCGGATCGGGAGATGATTCTGCTGCATGATCTCTGTCCGTTTCTGCTGGAAAAGGACGTGATATCCCGAGAAGAAAAAGAGGCCTGGCTCAGCTACGAGTTCGATCCTGAAGTCCCTGACTACGAGGCAGAGTTCCGGCTTTCCACTGCGCTCGAGCTCGCCATCGCGGCAGAGGAAAGTCCCGACGCCGGGATACTTCTCCGGAATCTGACGCTCGACTGGGATTGGGCCCGGGATCTCGTCCGCGAAATCTTCTGTCGCTTCACCAGTCGCGACGAAGTGCTAAAATTGTTTCAGCTGTATCCGGATGCCGATGATTACACCCGCATTCGTCTCGGGGAAATTTTTGCCAATTTACCAGCCGCGCAGTATAGCGAAGAGATCGTGTCGACCCTGAAGGGGGAAACTTCGGAGGAGATGCTCTACTTTCATGCTCAGACTCTCGCTTCAACGGGTTCAATAGACGGCATCAATGCGGCTCAGTCACTCGTGGACCGGATAGCCAACCCTAACGAAGCCATTGATGCCACGCGGATTCTCTACACCTGGCATGTGCTCGCCGGAAAGGACTGTGCCGCACTGGAAGGATGGCGAGTCGAAATTCTGGCCGACGCCGAGATGCAGGAGGAAATGCAGCAAGTCATGGATCAGGACGCTCTTCTCAACGCCTTTGATGAGCAAATGTCACTGCCTCCCCTGAGCGAGTTCGCTGACATTCCGGATGAGCTTTTCTACAATCCCGACCGTCCCCAGCCGGACTGGAATGAACTGGCTGAAGGAGAGAAGGAACTCATCGTAATCCAATATGTGGAGGAGTACGAATCTGAAGTTGAGGGAGCGATGGAACACGCCCGCTTACACATGATGGTGGAAAACCAGGTCGCAATGGGAGACGAAATTCCGGTCGCTGCGACCCTGGAAAGACTGATGAGTGAGGGACTTTCCCGCCATGAATCAATCCACGCGATCGCATCGGCCGTGATTGAGGAACTGATGGCCGCCACCGACGGGAAGCGAACCGAGGAGGACTACTATGAAAGACTCAGCGACCTCACTGCCGAACGCTGGTTTGCCGACTACCGACCGGATACCTCACCTGTTCCGCATGAAACTATCCGCCGCTCCGCAGCAAAAGTCGGCCGGAATGACCCGTGCCCCTGTGGAAGCGGTCGAAAGTACAAGCAGTGCTGCATGAAATTTGCAAATTGAGCTGCCTGGATCGGTTCGATCTGACAGGGTCCATCCAAACACCCAACAGGGTTACCCGGTCAACCGTACCCTGTTGCTCCACTACGACTGACCGTAGTAGGCACCGGCTCCGTGTTTGCGAAGGTAGTGCTTGTCGAGAATATGGCGGGGCAGTCCGCCCTGGTCAGCGTTCAACTGCCAGGTCCCGAGCGCCATTTGTGCACAGACTTCGAGGGCGACCGAATTTTTGACAGAGTCGATCGCGTTTTTTCCCCAGGTGAAAGGGGCGTGGAATTTCTGAAAACAGGCCGGCATTTCCACGGGATTGATTTCCTTCTCCCGAAAGCATTCCACAATCGCCAGTCCGGTGTTGGTCTCGTAGTCCTCTGCAACTTCGGCCTCGTCCAACTCCCGCACGACAGGAACGGTTCCATAGAAATGGTCGGCATGTGTGGTGCCCTGGCACGGCAATTCGCAGCCCGCCTGAGAAAACATCGTCGCATTCACCGAGTGCGTGTGCGTGACACCGCCGATTTCTTCAAACTCCCGGTACAAAATTCGATGGGTCGGCGTGTCGGACGAAGGGCGCATCTTTCCTTCGACCACCTCTCCTTCCAAATCGAGGACCACCATTGAATCAGCGGTCAGATTCTCATAGGCAACGCCGCTCGGCTTGATCACAAACAGCCCCTTGTCCCGGTCGATCCCGGACACGTTTCCCCAGGTCAGGCGGACAAGCCCCTCCTCCACGAGCATGAGGTTGGCGTGCAGCACTTCTTCTTTCAGATCTTCGAGCATGGAGCTATCCAAGCCCATGCGGCTACGCATGCAAGCCCCAATTGAGAAAGGAAAATCGTCAAACCTGCGCTACAGTCGCTCACGATCACCTGACTTTATGTGGCATCGCATCCAGAAATTTCTTTCCGCTTTTGTTCCGGCCGTCATCCTGCTGCTCTACTGCGGAATTCTCGTCTGTTTCCTCAATCGCTGGGACTCGATGGTAGCAGTCACCCTGATTCCTTTCTGGGCCTGGGCTGCCGTCGGAGTCCTGCTCTGCCTCCTGAGCTGGATCTTTTTCCGGGGTCCATCCTCGATTGTCGTGCTCTGTCTGTGGCTCGCTACCTCCCTCTTCTTTTCGGAGGAAACTCACACCCTCTTTCGCGAGCTTAGCGAAGCGATTGATCCGAAGACGGTTCCTGAAAACGCGGAACTGCTTCGCATTGCCTCTTTTCAATCCACCACCGGTGAGTTGGATTTTCAGAGAATTTCGGATCTGAAACCCGACATCCTGCTATTGCAGCTGTCCGATCCGAAAGAGGAAACCATCCGCGAGCTCGCGGACCACCTCTTCGGTATGGATGGAGCCTATTTCACCGGCGGTGACAATGCGATCATCGCGCGAGGGGAATTCCTGAACATTCTCGAGGATCCGGAGAACAACTGCGCTCATGCCCGCTTGCGCAGAAAGGATGGATTTCTCATCGATATCACCGGGATCAGTCTGCCCGCTAGTATTCCCAGCCCGTATCTGTGGAAAAAATCGACCTGGGACACCCTGACCGAACTGCGAAAAACAAACCGCCAGCGCGTCCGTGGTTGTCTCGGTGAAAATCCGATCACCCGTCCCAACACCGCTCGACTGGTTGCCGGCGGCTTCAACACACCTCCCGGAGACGACATCTTCCGCCCTCTCGAAACGAACCGAATGCAGGACTCCTTTCACGTCTCCGGGCATGGTTGGGGAAACACTTTCAAGGGCGAGTATCCTCTCCTGCGCCTCGATCAAATCTGGATTTCGGAGAATCTCATCCCTCTTGAGACCGAAACAGCAAGTCTACCCGGTTCAATCCACCGTGCCGTCGTCGCGGAAGTGATGATCGCACGGGAAGAGGAATCGCGGTGATCACTCCACCTGCGAAAGCTTTTTCCCTGAAACCACACGAATCCGAACCGGCTTCGTGCACTGCTTCCCGTCCTGAGTCGTACGCAGATGAAACTCCCGCACCGTTTCCGGCACCCATTTGGCGGCGGATACGAAGAAGAGCTGCTCTGACTTTCCTTCGGGAATCATCAGTCCGTTCAGGCCGATATTGTCGACATAGAGTCCATGCGGAAGATTCCTTCCAGAGTCCTCCTTGCCGAAATCGATTCGACTTTTCAAGCCGAGGCGCTGTGCAATAACCTTGGCCGTGATGGTTTCCCCCGGAGCAACAGTAAACTCGAGCACGCCGTCAGCCGCGATTTTCCCGCTGTCACCGTCAGGCTGAATCTCCACGAGAACCTGTGGCTCCTTGCCGAGCTTGATTGTTCCGAGATTTCCGAGTGATTTCCTGACGGTGTTCCCGTTGATCTCCGCGCTGGCCACGACCTCGATTTTCTCGACCGCTTTGGCATCCAATTCCTTCGTACCTCCGGCAAGGTGAAGTGGCGTAAAAGCACGGAACTGATTCTCCTCGATTGTCACTTCCCCCACCGACGAGATTCCTTTGGGGAGATTTTTCAACTCAATTCTGATTGCACCCCTGAAGTCGTCCATCCGCTTTGCGGTAAAGGAAATCTCCCGTCCGCTCCCGGGACTGATCTCCAGATTTTTCCCGCCAACAGATACCGAGAAATCGGGCTTCGGCGAACGCGCAACCAAGTCGTAGTGATGGTTTTCACCACCAAACCCCCGAACATCCCGGACGACGACCTGATACATTCCGTCAGCGGGAGACTGGAATATCACCCTGGAATCCTTGCCCAGCTCACGGGTGGAATCGTCGTCACTCTCGTAGTAAATCCGGTAGACCGGGAGTCCGTTCGGGCTCGGGCTGGATCCTGCCGGCAATTCCCTGACAATGTAACAAGGTTGCCCAAGCGGATGAGATAGCGACGTCGTCCCGAAATAGGTGTGCCGGTTTCCAAATCCGGGATATACCAGAAACCCGGAGTCAGGACCCCGCGGATAGTGCCAGAGTTTGACCACTTCCCCATTGAGATACAGGTATTCGTTCAACTCCATCTCCCGCCAGTTGTGCACGCGGAAATCTGTCGATGCTTTCGAATCCTTTCCCCGAAAAGTCAGCCAGGAGTCCCGCAGCGCCTGAAGGACGACCCGCTCGACCGGCTCACCCGATGCATCGAGAATCGCAATGTGGGAATCGAGGTCCGATTTGTTTCTCGCTGCGTTCGTTTCAAAAACAATTTCCTCCCCTTTCGCGGCAAAGAAGCGGAAGGCATCCGTATCACCCGCCCGGCTGATGATCCCCTTTCCGGTCGAGCCTACTGCGAGGAGAGGGGCTTCACCATCTTCCACTTCCTCGACCACCTCCGGTGCCTCCTTTTGCTGCTTAGATACCATCGGCTTCACCGCAGCACTCCTGCCGGCTTTTCCGTCGGAAAGCTCCACCTTTGCTACTGCCGGAAGGAGATCAAAAGAACCATCCAGGCGGGTCGCGGCGACCTTGCCATCTTCAAGAAGAGCGACACCGGACAGGACATCCGGCTGCGAGGAAAATACATCGATCAGTTCGAGTGACGGCAGGCTCCACTTTTTCAAAGCACGGTCACCGGAGGTTGTGATGAGCGTCTTCCCGTCAGAGGAAATACTGAACTCGACAATCTCGTCCTCGTGACCAAAGCGGGCATGAATCAGGGGATTGAGACGCGGCTTTTCTTTGGAAACAAAGCGCCAGAGCCGAATGCGATTGTCCGCCCCGGCACCGACGATATATTTTCCATCTGGCGTAAAATCGACCCGGAACTGTTCGCCCTGGGGCTGGTTCAAGGTATCGAGACGTTCACCGCTTTCGACTCCCCATATTTTGCATGTTGAATCCGCGCTCGCACTTGCGAGAACGGTTCCATCGGGAGAAAAAGCAAGGTCAAACACGGCCCCGTTGTGACTCGGAAACTGGCGAATGTATTTTCCACTGGCAGCTTCCCAGAGCCGGATCACCCGGTCATATCCCGCCGTCGCGACGATAGTTCCATCCGGGGAAAACTCGGCATCGAAGAGAATATCCCGGTGCGTCCCCTCTCCGAAGCAACGCAATTCCTCTCCGGTTTTCAAGTCCCAAAGAACAGCAACCCCGCTCAACCCGGTGACTCCAGTCGCAGCGATAAGATACTTACCGTCGCGGGAAAAATTAACAGCATTCACTTTGCCATCATCGACGTGATAGACTCCCACGACCTTTCCCGTGCCCAGATCCTGGATGTCGATCTGACTGTAGCGGGCCAGGGCCGCCTGCTTCCCGTCAGGCGAAATCTTCATTGCCGTAATCGGCTCGGCAGCGTGATCTGTTGTTGCAATGTCAGGCACCGTCAACCTGGAGAGAATGGAAAAGTCTTTTCCTTTCCCCGGACCCATTGCCCCCTCTTTGACCCAGCGAACAAGAAGGTCAATCTCTTCCTGTGAGAGCTGCGGCTCCTTTTTCGGAGGCATCGCCGGTTTGGCTGTTTTTAAAATGGTCTGGAGCAGGTAGGACTGTTCCGGTTTTCCGGGTACGAGGATTTTCCTGTCTTCGGACTCTCCTCCTTCGTTGACTGCAGCAAAAGTCTCCACGGAAAAATCGCCCTCCCTGTCGTAGTCGTTGTGACAACCGGCGCAGTAGTCACGCAGAAGAGGCGCGACATCGGTCTGGTAGTCCAGTTTCGCCACTTCTTCTGCAATCCCCAACAGAGGAATGATCGCCGCGGCACAGATCGCAAAAATGCTTTTCATTGTTTGGCTTTCAAAAATCAGTGTTGAAAAAGAAACTCACGGGACGTCATCAGCGCCCAGAACAAATCCTCAAATGCCGCCCGTCGCTCATCACCCTTCGCACCCTCGAGCAAAGCCAACAGGCCCTCTTTCTCACGCGGGGTCGGGAAACGGGCCAGCGTTCGCAGGTAGGCTTCGTCAACCCGGTCCGCGTCGTCCATTCCCTCTTTCAGGAGGCGACTCACGACGCTTTTCCCGTCCGCCAGTTTCACGTTCAATGTGTCACCGTTCGAAAGGTGCAGGGCCTGCGTCATACTTGGCTGATTGGAACGCTCGCACTCGCAGGTGATTTCCCGCTCGTTGCGCCCGAAGGTTTTCAGGAAATAGGATTTCACTGCAGAATCGTAGAGCTGCAGCGCACGGGTTCCCGGTTCGTAAAATTCCGTTTTAGTCGTGCTCCCGTCCCGCAGGACAATGTTGGTAAAGTCCGTAGGCACTTCCGTGGCCTGAACGATTCCGTCGTAGAGCACCTCGGCCATGAGGCGACGGGGAAAGTAGCGGGAGTAATATTTGGTATCCTCACGATTCTCTGAGAGCACTTCACCGCTTCGCTGGTAGGTCTCGCTTTCGAGGATCAACCGCATCAGGGCCTTTAAATCAAACTGGTTTTCGACGAGAAAACCGGACAGCTCGTTCAGAAGAGGTTCGTTGCTGGCCGGGTTCGAGGCGCGCAGATCGTCCACCGGATCGACCAGTCCCCGTCCGAAAAATGCGGCCCAGACACGATTCGTGATGGCCCGGGAAAAATAGGAATTTTCCGGATTGGTAAGCCAGTCTGCGAGAGCCTCGCGTCGATCTTCGGGAGACTCCGGATCAATGGGATCACCGTCGAGAGGTGCCGGAATCTGCGGCTCTCCTGTGCGCGGTTGGATCAGTTCCCCGCGAGGCTCGACGTAAACAGTGCGGATGCCGTCACCGTTCCGTGGATCGCCGCCCCACCCCTTCGCCCGGACGCGGGAGAAAATATTGGCGAAAGCGTAGTATTGATCATTTGTCCATTTCTCGAGCGGATGATCATGACACTTCGCACAGTTGATCGAGAGACTGAGAAAAGCCTGGCTCACGTTCTCCGCCATCGTTTCCGGATCCTGATGAACGGCATAGAAATTTGTCGCCCCGTTCTCCGTGCTTACTCCTTTGGCGGTCACGAGTTGCCTTGCCATCTCGTCCCAGGGCAGATTCTTTTCCACACTGCCGCGAATCCATTCGTAGTAGGCTTTTACCGCATCCGGTCGCAACAACTGACCGTTTACAAGAAACACATCGGCCCAGCGGTAGGCCCAGTAATCGACAAACTCATCGCGCTGCAAGAGGCCATCGATCAGTTTCGTTCGTTTGTCAGGGTCCTCATCGGCGAGAAACGTTCTCACTTCATCGGAAGTCGGCATGGTCCCGATCGTATCGAGAAAGGCACGGCGAATGAAATCCTGATCACTGCACCGACCGCCGGGCATCAGCTCAAGCTGCTGCAGCTGGGCGAGAACCAGGTCGTCGATCCGGTTCGCACGGGGAGCTTTCGTGAAAACCTCCGGTTCTATGTTGTTGCCGAAAGGGGAACGAATCCGCGCGAGCGCTACTTTACTGGAATACAGTGCCGAGACAGCGCCTTCACCATTCCCGATAATTTCGACCACGCCGTCTTCATCCACAATGGCGATGGCTTCGTCCGCCGATGCAAACTTGGACCAGCGGGTCACATCCATCGTGCTCCCGTCCGCGTAGTGAGCGGTGACAAGGACACGCTGCCTGTCGCCCTTTTTCAGAACCGAAAGAGCAGGAAAAACTTCGATCCGCTCAATGACCGACTCTTCCGGATCGGGAGGGACGGCACCGTTCGCCACCCATTCAGCGAGAATACGGTACTCTCGGGAGCGGGAATCGAGCTTCTTTCCCCCTTTGTGGGGAGTTGCCATGGTGGGCTTCGTCAGCAGGAGGCTGCGTGCCGGATCCGCCATTTCGATGCGTCGACCGCGCGCCTCGCGAGTGATCGTGTAGTGATCCGCAGGAGGATCGTAGCCCCGGAGACTGAGAATAAAGCCCCCCTTCCCTGCCACGGCCCCGTGACAGGCCCCCATGTTGCAGCCCTGTCGGGTCAGAATGGGAAGGACATGCTTGTTGAAGCTCCAGTCAAAGTCCTGACGGAAGCGGGAAACGGTTACCTCGCGAGTCGCAGTCCCGTTCTTTGTTTTCACCGAAATCGTAGTTTTGCCGTCCCCCGTCGGGACGAGCATTCCGTTCTCCACTTTCACCACTGCCGGATTGTCAGAAGAGAAAACAGCAGACTCCGACTCCCCGTGGAACACCCCCTCGACCGAATCAACGGCGATCACCTGCTGACGGGACTCCGGCCCTTCCAGCGTGATTGTGTCCGGGAGAATGACCACTTCCTTCGCTGCGAAAACGGAAGAAACCGACAAGATGGCGATCGCCGGGAAAAGAAATCTCATTTTCATCCGAAAAGTTCTTTTACAGGTTCGCTGCCGAAATCCACCAGCGGGAAAGGGCGCCCCGAAGGCCCCGGAAGATGATCCTCGAGATCGAAACCGAGGGAGTGGAAAATCGTCGCCACCATATCAGCCGGGGCGACCGGCCTCTCCGCAGGAAATCCTCCGATAGGATCACTCGCGCCGATGACCTGCCCCCCTTTGACTCCTCCCCCGGCAAAGCTGCACGTAAAACACTGGGGCCAGTGGTCGCGACCGCCGGCTGGATTCACCTTTGGCGTCCTGCCGAATTCACTGAGGCCCGCCACTAAAACATCGTCGAGCATGCCGCGCTGATGCAGGTCCTCGAGCAGGGCGGAATAGGCCTGATCATACATCGGGGCTACCAGCTCCTTCATCTGGGTGACCGAGATGAAGGGTTTTGATCCGTGAATGTCCCAGGAGAGCTCGTTAAAGAACGTGAGGAAAGTATTCACCGTCACAAAGCGAACCCCGTTCTCGATGAGTCGGCGCGCCAGCAAAAAACACTGACCGACCCGGTTCATCCCGTAGCGCTCGCGGGTTTGCTTCGACTCTTTCGTGAGATCAAAAGCGGCACGCGCCTGCTCGCTGGTCATGAGGCGGAATGCGGAATGAAAATTTTCATCAAGAAGCCGCGCGTCTTCACTTTCCTCAAAATCCTTCACCGTCTGATCAACGAGATCACGCATCGACTTGCGCCTTTCGAGACGCGACGCTCCAATCTGATCAGGAGGCAGCAAATCCGGCACTTTGAAATCCTCCTTGGATGGGTCCGCCATCAGGGCAAAAGGGTCGTGCGCTTTTCCCAGAAAGCCGCCGGCCTGGCCGTTGGGGAGATTTCCGCCCCCGCGCCCCATCAGCTCGGGAAGGACGACAAATGGCGGGAGGTCATTGCGCGCCGGCATCAGGTAGTTAGCCACTGCGCCGGCGTGGGGAGTTTCCACTCCACCGGTGAAGCGCCGGCCTGTCTGCATGATCTGCCAGCCGGCATCGTGAACGGCCGCCCCGTCATGATGGCACGAACGAATCAGCGAAAATTTGTCCGCAACTTTCGCGTGCATCGGTAGAATTTCGGAAATATCGATCTCGTCCGATTTCGTTCGGATCGGTTTGAACGGCCCGCGAATTTCGGAAGGGGCATCCGGCTTCATGTCCCACAGGTCGATGTGACTGGGACCACCGAGATTAAAAATCATGATGCAGGACTTCGTGTCGTCGCCTTTCACATGCCCCTTCTGTTTCGCGGAAAGGTATTGAGGCAGCGAGAGTCCTATCGGTGCAAGTGCACCCACACTCAGAAACTCGCGACGCGAGCGTTTTCGCCCGCAAATGGGACCGTTGCCTTCGGTTAAAAAATCAAACATGATGACAATCAAGGTTGTTTCGAACACCGAATCGTAACGATAGTGCTCCCTTTGGTCTTGTAGCGCGAAAGCGCATTTTGGTATATAACGATCATGAACAAATCAGAAACCGATCGTTTCACCCGTGAATTTTTCGATCAATGCCCCGGATTGGAGGAACCGATCCGGCTCATGGCAGCAATGCCCAATATCGGTCTCTTCGTCAAAAACCTCGAAAGCCGATACGTCTACAACAACGATTTTCACCGGATCCGATACGACCGGATCAAAGCGGAAGATTTGATCGGCAAGCGTGCCCGCAACTTTTTCCCTGCTTTACTCGGAGACGCCTATGAAGCCAATGACCGCGTCGTTTTTGAAAGTGGAAAAACGATTCGCAACGAAGTTTGGCTGGTCCCGACCATTCGCGGAACGCCGGGCTGGTTTCTCTCCAGCAAATCCCCCCTCCGGGCACCCGACGGAAAAATCGTTGGTTTGTTAGGGCTCATGTATCCGATCGACACCCCCGGCGATCAGCGCGCCTATTTCGGCAAGTTGCAGAAAGCTATCGAATACGTGGACTCCCACTTCGTGGATGAGATCACCTCTGAAAAACTGGCGGACCTCGCGGGAGTATCCGTCCCGCATTTCAACCGCCTCTTCAGAAAAGTGCTGCGACTGTCGCCGATGGAGTATGTACTTTCCCTGCGTGTTCAGGAAGCGCAACGTCTGCTTTCTTCGACGAGGATGCCGATGAGCGAAATCGCAGCGTCTGTCGGCTTTTACGACCAGAGCCACTTCACCAAACGATTTCGGAAGATCACCGGAATCACTCCATTGCAGTATCGAAAGCAGTATTTCGCCTGATTCAACAGGGTTTGGTCGCGGACCTGACAGGGTCTGCTCGTCGACCTTACCCAGTTGTCGGTTCAGGAATCAGCCTTCGGCGCTTCCGTGGAAGCACCTTCCCCTCCATCCCACTTCGGGGCATTCAGAACGAGATAGGCGTGGAGGGCTTCCAGGAAATAGAGATACTCTGCGCGGGAAACGGTCTGGGGATTCTGTTCCCAGGCAAAGACGTAGAGAGCTTTCTCTCCGCCCAGATCTTTGAGAACGTCCTCGCGAAACGTAGCCACGATTTTCTTGTCTACCTTTTCGACCCTGAGGTGCGAATTCTCTTTTTCACTGATCGTAAATCCGTGCACGCTGGTGATATGGCGGGCAACCGAAGCCTGCTCGGGATGCCAGTCTTCAGGGACTTCTTTTTCTTTCTTTCCAGTGCACGCACCAAGAGTGAGGACCACTGAGAGCAATAGTATTGAGGGAAACCGTTTCATGGTTTTGGTAGGAGAGCAAAATGCGATTCAGGCCCAGTCGCTCCAGGTGTTCCAGGTGCGGTAGCAGACGCTGGCAAAGCAGAGAAAGGCAGTAAACAGACAGATGGCGGTTCCCAGTTTGGGACTTTTGATGAGGCTCGGAAAAAACCCTGTCACTGCAGTGACGCTGCAAAATCCCAACGCGGTGCCAACAAAGACAACCAGCACCGCAGTGAGTGCGTGGGCAAGTCCGTGCAGTCCAAGTGCACTCCCCACCATTGCATAGCCGATCGTATCGGGCCCGGGGATCAGCCCAATTGCCGCTCCGGCAAGAAACGGACGTTTGAAGTTCAAAACTTTCTTCGCTGCCCCCTCCTCTTCCGGGTGGCGACGAAACGCTTCCACAAGGAGAAAAATTCCAAGAATAGTAAGGATCGGAATATCGAGATTCGTCAGATAAAATTTTCCGGCGGGCCAAACCGACGCCAGCATTCGCAGCACGAACTGACCGAGTCCGAGGGCCGTCGCATCGAGAACGCCGTGAGCGATTGCCATTCCGAACGTGAGATTCCAGGCCTTTCGGCGAGTCATTCCGCCCGTGGCAAGAAGTAGCGGAGTGGGATGCCCCGGAAAGAACACGTGGACGAATGAAAATCCGATCAAGAAGAGAATTTGTTCGAACGACATTTTGGGAAGAAGTGGGTGATTGTGGCAAATAAATTAAGACATCTTTAGAAAACTGCAATATTTATTATAATTTTCATACAAAACTCTTCCGCTAGCTTGATACGGAGCCCATCCGCCCCCAACCAACACCTGCGGGGAAGCACACTCTATCTGCCTTCCCACCAGCCGTGCACGAACAACCCCGCACCTGTTTGAGAAATATTATCCACAAAAAACAACAAGCTTTAAACTAAAAATTTGATTGATTATTAAAATTATTGAAATAATATCTACGCAATGAATCCACGCATGTTGAATACGAATTCTCCGTCCCTGACCATTTCACCGGATTGGTTCAGAGATTCGTTTCCAACTGACTCACTCCCCGCAAGCGTTTTTCCACTCACTATCAGCTCCTTTTCACTTCCTGTTTGATTACATGACAATATCGACCCGCCCCTGTATTTCCTCGCTCTTACTGGCCGTGACTGGAATTATCCTGACTTCTGTCAGCGTTTTGAATTTGCGTTCGCACGGTGCCCTTCAACACGACAGAAATCCGATGGCTATCTACGGATCTGCTTATGGAAGATTGATGGCACGCCTTTCAGAAACAACTGTGGATCGCGTTTGGCATCTCGGTGTGGAGCAGATCGTTCCTCATGTGATGGATGGATCCATTGCCCATTCCACCATGCCCCAGGCAGTCGATACCCCGAAGGACGAGAGCGAAACCCCGAAACGTCCTGTCGTTGAGCAGATGAAAAAATGGTTCCATGACATGCGCGTCGTGCAGTATACGAGAACCAATCCGTTCTCCCTGAACGAAAAACATCTGGCAACAGTAAAAAAGGAAGTCGAGTTGATGCTCCTGAGAAGCTACAAAATGGATCCGGGACACTACGGAGCTTACAATTCCTACCATTTGTTTCTTACCACACACGATTTTGGAGGCGACTCCAAATCCCGGAAGCATGCCGTCACAGTCGGCAACGCAACTCTTGCTGAAGTTTCAAAAGAAAAAGAGGATCCGGAACCCTGGCTCACAGCCGCTTCGGCAGCGATGAATCTCTATCTTCTCGAAACGGAAAGTAACACCGTGAACGGAACCCCTATTCCGGTTGAGACGTTGAAAAAATACCGCTCCAAAATTCACTTTTGTCTGAAACAGTTTGAAGAGCTTCAGGCCAGAGCTGAAGACAACGGCGTCTGGGAGAACCTTTCAGACGAACGTCAGATTGAAATCACTCACCGCTACCGCTTTGCGAGCCGCACGTTCAAACAGTTTGATGCCATGATTGCCCGCGCGGAGAAAGGGCCGTCACCGGAAGTTCCGAATTCAGAAGTGGCGGAAACAGGGGATGCCGAAGAGTAAGCATCCCTTTCCTTCGCGGTGAAGCCTGAATTCCCGCCCCTATCGCTTCTTCACTCGGCCTCGAACTTTGTCCTGCTCACTGTCAATCAACGAGAGGCCTCTCAGCCAGGTGTTGAAATTACCTCTCCTGTTTTTCATTCGTGACTTCGGCTTTACCTCCATCCGGTAGCGAAGCATTCCAGCAGAAGCAATATCCGAAGTTTCGTGGGTCCCCCGCCTTACCGCTCCGGTAACATTCGTTTTTCCTCCGGAAATAAGATAGTGCTTCACACGGAATCTGGAATTGCTCCCCTTACCTGAGATCAGGAAATTTTCGTCAATCGACCCGTCATTTTCAACGGAGCAGTGAAACTTCACTCTTTTTCTCCTCGTAATCCGAATGCTCTTTCTCTGCCCGGAGCCGGAACTGTTGTAAACGTCGTCCCCTTTCCTTTCCGATGAAGTGGCACCGACGGTCAGATCCGGCTGGGTGGATTCGGATTCGAACACGGCAACCCGCTGGCGGTCGAAATCCGCTACGTAGATCCGCTCGTCAGTATCCACGCAAACACCCAGCGGAAGCGACGTTGCGGTTGCACCGGAATAACGATCTTCTGATTCGAAATCTTCCTGTCCAATGACAGCATTGGCAGCGACCTCTCCCGACTGACCTGCGACATCGTAAAACACGAGGATCCGCCGGTTGTCTTTGTCGGCCACGAGAAGGGTGCCGTCGCTTTTCACGCAGAGTTTGTTGGGATAATCAAATTCAAAGGCGGACAGTCCCTCGTCGCCAGTCTCAAAATCCTCTTGTCCCAGCACAGCGTCCGCATCGAGTCCGTTCCCCGAAGCGATCACGTCAGAGAAAATCATGATTCTGTTATTTCCTGAATCAGCCACGTAAAGGGTTCCGTTTTCGCTGAGATCAGCTCCCTGCGGGTTCTTAAAAGAATCAGCGTCGGTGCCCGTGCTGCTCTCATCAAAGTCCGTCTGTCCCAAAACCTGATCGGCGTCTGCTCCATCCGCCTTCGATGCCGCATTGAGAAAAATCAGCACCCTGCTGTTCCGTATCTCGGTGACGAACAGATTTCCGTCATCATCCACAGCCACATCACGCGGCCCATTCATCTCCCCGGCACCGTCCCCACTTGTAGACGACGTGAAATCGGATTGCCCAAGAACCGCGTCGGCACTGGCACCGGAGGATACCGTCGCCGCGTTGTCAAAGCGGAGAACACGGTTGTTCCCGTTTTCTGCGACCCAGAGTTCCCCGGATGGACCAATCTTGAGTCCACTTGGTTCATTCATTCCACTCGCTGTCGTGGCAGCTGCGCTCAGACCGAAATCGCTTTGCCCCAGCACGGCTTCCGCATCCGCCCCGTCGGCGATGTCATCGATCGAGGCGAAGCGGAGAACTCGATTGTTGCCCCCGTCTGCAACGAAGACCTTCCCCGTCGCGGGATCGACTTCCACATCGAGAGGGAAATAAAACTGGTTGGCGGCATCCCCGTTGCCATTCGTCGTGAGATCAGGCTGCCCCAGAACCCGGGTTGCCGCCGACTCCGTCGGATAAACGGGGCCGGCATGGGTTTTTGTGAGAACCAAAGGGGTGAAAAGCAAAATAGAAATCGCTCCTGCAGTGATAAGTAGTTGTGATCGTTTCATTCGATTTGTTAGTTGTTGTCACCCTCTGTTGAGCGTTTTCCGTAGAAAGGTAACAGGCTGCCTCACAATTTTTTTTGCATGAATTGACCGGACATCCCGTCTGCCGCAGAATGATCGCAATGTCTGAGCCGAAACCCGCTGCCGCTGGCGGATCAAATGCCTTTCCCGAAACGCCGTGGACAGTTCTCGCCCGGGCGTCTGAACCGAACACGCTCGGTTCAGACGCTCTTGCCCACCTCTGCGAACTCTACTGGTATCCCGTCTACGCCTACATTCGCCGTCGCGGAAAAAGCTCTCACGATGCAGAAGACCTGACCCAGGCTTTTTTTGCCGAATTTCTTCGACGCAGGGATTTTGCCTGCGCCGACCGGGAGCGCGGCAAACTCCGTTCCTTTCTCGCCACTTCCGTCAGTCATTTTCTTTCCCAGGATTACCGCAAGCGCTCCGCAGAAAAGCGCGGAGGTGGAAAGCCAGCCTTATCCATCGATTCCGCCGACGCCGAAAAGCGCTACGCCCTTGAACCGGTCGACCGGCTTTCGCCGGAAAAGCTCTTCGAAAGACGATGGGCCATGACCGTGCTCGAAAACGTTCTCGAAGAACTGCGGAAGGATTATCGCAAGCAGGACAAAGAGGAAGTTTTCACTGCGCTGTCTGAATTTCTCAACGGTCGACGTGCCTCCCTGAACTATGCCGAAGCGGGGGAAAGAATCGGCCTGTCCGAGGCCGCTGTGAAAATGGCGGTTCACCGGATGCGGAAACGGTTCCGCAATACCTTGTTCCGCCACATAGCTGCAACCGTCGAAGACGAGGCCGACGTGGAAGAGGAGATCCAATGGCTTCTCTCGGCATTTCAGTCTCCGGAATGATCGAAGAACCCGACAGCTGTCCGGACTGTGGCTCGGAAATTCCCGCCGACGCGCCGATGGGTTTATGTCCGGTCTGCCTCGTCACGGACGCCGTCAGCGATACGGGAAAGCTCTGCGAAACTCCGTCGTCAGGACCGGTCGAAAATCACGAAATCATCCGGATGATCGGCGAAGGCGGGTTTGCCAGGGTGTACGAAGCCCGGGAGCTCGCACCCGTCCGTCGCAGTGTAGCTCTGAAAATTCTGCGTCCCGAAATTTCTTCGCCCCGAATACTGGCAAGATTCGAAGCAGAGCGCCAGGCCCTCGCGCTGATGGATCATCCCGGCATCGCGACCGTCTACTCTGCCGGGGAAACGGCTGACGGAGCCCCCTGGGTGTCGATGGAATATGTCGACGGAATTCCCGTAACCGAATTTTGCCGGGAAGAGAACCTCGAGCGGCTCGAACGCATTCAGATCATTCGCGACATTTGTCTCGCGGTTCACCACGCCCATCTCAAAGGAGTTCTGCACCGCGACATCAAACCCTCCAATGTGCTTGCGACGCGCGTCGACGGAACGACCACTACAAAGGTGATCGACTTCGGTATCGCTCGTGCCCTCGACGAATCGTTGACGGACCGGACAGTATACACCGAGATGTATCAGTTGGTGGGCACTCCGGGATACATGAGTCCGGAACAGGCTTCCTTCGACGGCAATGCGATCGACGCTCGAAGCGACATCTACAGTCTCGGGGTTTTGCTCTACGAAACACTGGCAGAAAAACCGCCCTTCCCTGCTTCCGGAAGTCGCAAGGAGTCACTGCTCGAGTTGCTCCAAAAGGTGAAAGAAAACGAACCGCCCCGCCTTTCCTCCCACCGGCCAGAACTCCGCGGTCCCATCGAATGGGTGACGAGAAAGGCAATGGCAAAACATCCGGACGACCGCTACGAAAGTGCGGCGGCACTTGCCGGAGACCTCGACAACATTCTCCGCTCGCGCCCGGTCGGGGCGGGCTCACCGCCGCCCCTCTATTTTCTCCGCCTATTCGTAAAACGGCATCGGACGGCTGTCACCGGTGCGATGCTGGGAGCCATTGCCCTCGCCATCGGGATCATTCTCGCCTCGATCCAGTACAGCCGGGCGATTCATCTCAGTCGCGACCTTCAGCAAAGTGAAATCAGTCTGCGGGAATCGTTTCGAAATTCCGATTTTCGCCTCGCCACTCAATTGCACGAACGACGCAGAACCGGTGACTCCATCGCCTATCTCTGCCGCGCGCTGCGGACAGATCCGGAGCACCACGCGTCCGCTTCCTGCCTTCTCTCTATTCTCGCGCACGAATCCTTCCGTAAACTTGTCACCGAACCGCTGAAGTATCCCTCGACCATCACCCGGCTGCAGTTCCCGGTGCTATCTCCATCCGGACGAAAAGCACTCGCAGTCGGGGTCCACGGGGATGAAACGCAGCGTCTCGTCTCCTTCGATTTTGCGGAGAAAGAGAAAAAGGTATTTCCAACAGGATTCGACTCGCCCGTGAAATTTCTGTCGGCCTTTGAAGGAGGAAAAAGCTTCGTCATTTCAGACAGCCACCGAATCGAGATACGCCGGCTCACCGAACCCGGCCTGGTCGTCCACTCTTTTGATTGTCCTTTCGCAATCACTTCACTCCACTGCGATGCAGAGCTCCGCACGATTGCCTGGGGAACAGAAGAAGGACGCATCCACTCCCTGCGACTCTCTGAGAACTGGACGGACGAACCTTTGCCGGAAGCGCCATCCTTTGCCATCGAACGGGGGGAAATCACGTCGATTATTGTGAGTCCCAATGATTTCTCGATTGTCTATGGAACAGAAAACGGAATGGTTGGAGTCTGGGATCGCCGGACGGAGTTTCAGCAATGGAATGCGACTGCCCACGAATCGGCCATTTCCACTATTGCTGCAGCGCCTTCGGGCAATCCCGTGGCAATCGGAGACAAGAGTGGAACCGTGAACCTCTTCCGCATGCAGAACATGGTCGCGATGACTGCCCCGCTCACCCACTCGGGAGCAATCACCACGCTGACTTTCGATACCGCATCGCGACAGCTTTTTGCCGGAGACAGCTCTGGCACCGGTCGATACTGGGATCCGGAAACCGGTGAGCTCACCGCAGCGGACGCCGTTCTCGAGAATCCGCTTTTTTTCTCCGGGACAATACCGGCGGGCAAAGAAATCCTGATTGCAGAAAAGGGAGGCAACGTGCGGCTCAGCAATCCCCGCACCGGCCTCGGCGAAGCACTGAGTGGAGCCGGGGGAACCGGTGCGGCCGCCTTCGATTCGGCCGGAAAGTTCCTTCTCGTCTGCAACGAACTGCGCCGTTCTGCTCAACTCTATGACCTCAGCAGGTCCTCCAGCGCCGTGTCGGGACTCCGGCATTTCCATCCGGAGCAACTGCCTTTGCGGCGAATCGAAACGAAAGAACTCGCCCTCCCCGACCGCCCCAACAGCTTTCCCATTCCCTCCTCTGACGGAACGACCAATCCCTTCCGCCAATCTCAAGGGGTTGTCTCCGCAAAACTGTCTCCGGACGGTTCCCGCTTCGCGGTCGTCAGCGGACAAAACTTCGTTCAATTGTGGGACACCCTGACAAGACAGCCTCTCACCTTTCGCTTTCCCTTCCCCTATCCAGTCCGAACGGTGGAGTTTACGGACAACGAAGAAATCCTCCTCGTAGTTTCCACGGACGAAAAGCGCTATCTCTGGAATCTGCCGCCGAAGGCACCTGACCTTCCACCGTGGTTCCTCACATTCTGCGAGAAGATGGGGGGAAAGCGGATCAAGGGAAGTCATTCCGGCCCGATCGACGAGCGATCTCTCGATGCTCTTGGAGAGGCTCTACCGAATTCCGGCGAAGGGGAAATTGCCTATCGCTACGCGAAATGGCTTCTCGCTTCCCCCGCAAGCCGGGACCTTGCCCCGGGAATTCCCGTTCCAACGGGGACCTATGTGAAAGGCCTGATCGAGCGCTCCACCCCCGATTCGCTCCGGGAGGCTCTCCAACTCGATCCGGACAATCCAGAGGCAATTGCAGCAGTGAAACGCGGTGGGCTGCGCAGGTGAGGGTTTCTGCGATCAATGCAGAACCGTCTCTGCTTCCCTACAGACAGGGTACAATCGCTGACTGCACCCTGTTGGGTATCAGGTTAAACCCTGTTTCGTCGCTTTGTCAGAGTTACACCCCTGCTTCAGAGATGACCGCTTTCATTTTTTCCAAGCCGGTTTTCGCACACTCCATCACGGGCATTTCCCAATAGGTTTTATTGAACAACTCCAGTGAAAGCGCGGGCGCCGCCCCTACGGATTTGAATTTTCTGAGAATCTCTGGAATCGGGGCAATCCCGTCCCCGGGGAAAACGCGGTCAGCATCCTTGATCGTTTCGCGCGGCGGATCGGCCGGATAATCGTTCATATGATAAGCCTTCAAGGCATGAGGCCCCATCATGAGAATGGAATCAAAAGAAGACCCTCCCTTGTAGGTATGGTAGACATCACCGAGAAAACACGCGTCGGGATGTCCCGCCCGCACCGCGACGTAAATCGCTTTTTCGACCGTCCCGATGATGGGATGTCCACCCCACATTTCGACCTGCGGAACGACACCCATTTTTTCTCCGAGAACGAGCAGGTCGCGGTAGCGGTCTGCCGCATCATCGAGGGAAATCACATCCTTTCCTCCGGATCCGGCAGGCGGAGCAGCGATGCGCATGCCGCCAAGCTGAGCAATCGTGTCCATGTCGCGCTTCGCTTCCTCCAGTCCTGCTGCGCGGGCTTCGGGATCATTTACGATCCACTTGGCAAAACCGATCGCGCTCTCGACAGTGAGTCCGTGATCGTCGATGCGCTTTTTCAAATCCTTGAGCGATCCTCCCTTTTCGACGTACTCGTTGATCTTCCGAAACCACGGCTCGATGGAGTCGTATCCGGCTTTCCCCGCGACTTCGATTTCTTCCGCCGCGTCCAGTTCATGACCGCGAATCGTGGACATGTTGAGGCAGAGCTTGAAGGGGCGTTTTTCCTCCGCCGCGCGTCCGGTTTCGGCGCTGGAGAGGCTCAGCCCGCCAAGGGCACCGGCGGCAAGTCCTGCGCTCGAAAGAAATCCACGGCGATCGAGAGGAGAGTCAGTTTCAGGGAAATTCTGCATGGTGGTTTCTTGCCATTTTCTGAAAACGGAATCAACCTCGTTCCCATCGCATGATTCAGGTCGCGAAACACTGCTACCAATTGCGCGGACGGCTGGTTCACCACTACGCCCTCTTTCCGCCCTCGCCACAGGATGGAGGAATCGTGCTCATTGATGGAGGCTTTCTCTCCTCGACTCCGCACCGTTGGCTGCCGGAATTTGAAAAAATGGGCTTTGGTCCGGAAAAGGTGGAGGCGATCCTTGTGACGCACGGCCACATCGATCACACGCTGAATCTCGCGAAGTGGAAACAACTGACCGGTGCGCGCATTTTTGCTCCGGAGCGGGATCAATTACATTTGGAAGGAAACTTTCCCTACCGCGGTTTGCCGAGAATCTGCGGAGGTTTGGAACAAGCAGCACGATCGCTTTTCCGATACGAAATTCCTGAAGTCGATGAATGGATCAATCCCGGCGATAAATTCCCCTTTTGGGGTGGCCTCGAAGTTATCGGCCTGCCGGGGCATACAGTCGGTCACGTCGGGCTTTACTCGGAAAGTCGAAAATTGCTGTTCGCAGGCGATCTTTTTTCCAGCTTTCAAAAACGGGTCAAGCTACCTCCGCCATGGTTCAATGACGATTCCGATAGAATCCCGGACAGTGTCGCGAAGGCTGCGGATCTCGATTTATCGGGCGGTGTTCTCATCAATCATGGCCACCCCGGGACCCCGGCGGACTACCGGTGCGAACTGGAGAAGCTTGCCGAACGTGTCACGAAGCGGTGACGTTGAAACAATTACAGGTAGGCGGTCGTATTCTGAAATTAGCGGCTGCTTGTCATGAACCGAACCGAATGTTCTAAGAATCAGTGTAAATACTTCGTATTCTTTGCAAGGACTACTGCTACCAAACGTCTAAATTACACGTAACCCCAAATATCAGCTCTAAACAGAACCGCTGCGATGCAAATCACCGAAACCAGCCTGAATGTAATGCCGAAATCCGACTCCTCCGGGACGGATCACTCAGGGCGTTCGCAATCAGCTTCCCCGGATGATACACGCGAAAAGGGCGGTAAGGAGAAACGTTCCCTGATGAGCAACCGTCGCAAAATGCGAAAGGTCGATCCCGACCTCGATCTGGTCCAGCGTGCACGCGGGGGGGACACCGCCGCATTCGACGAGCTGGTCGTGAAATACACACCGAAGCTTTACGGCCTCGTCTATCATATGACCTCGAACCACGAGGATACCAACGACATCTTGCAGGACGTTTTTGCGAAAGCCTATCGCGCGCTGAAGCGCTTTAAAGGCAAGTCGGCTTTTTACACCTGGATCTATTCGATCGCGACGAATATGACGCTGAACTTCCTGAAGAAGCGGAATCGACGCCGGGCCTTCAGCCTCGACGACGTCGACCTCGCGATTGAGAGAGATGAGGATTTTATCGAAGCGACATCAAAGTCGGATCCCGTAAGGGAGGCTAACATTTCAGAATTGCAGGAAAGATTGAACATGGCAATGCAGCAGTTGTCAGATGATCACAGAGCTGTGGTCACCATGTTCGACATCCAGGGGATGCCGCATGCGGAGATCGCGAAAATCCTCGGGGTATCCGAGGGAACGGTCCGATCGCGGCTCTTCTACGCTCACAGACAACTGCAAACTTATCTCGACGACTTTCGGAAATAAAAGCGGGGTGAAAATGCAGTTGGATCAGTGATTGAAATTAGATCCTCCAACCCTTACCTTTGCATTTCGCCAGCCCCACGATGAAAGACTCCGAAGACGTGCAACGTTTGATTCGCCTGAAACGATACGAGACTCCAGGCGAGGAATATTTTCAGCAATTCGCCGAAGATTTCAAAGAACGCCAACGTGCAGAAATGTTGCAGCAGTCTTCGCGCTCGATCCTTGCAGAACGCGTTTCCCTCTGGATTGAAGAAATGGGCAGCGCAAAATGGCTCGTTCCAACCGGGGCTGCGGCAGCTGTCGGAGCAGGGCTGTTCTTTGCGGTTTCAGGAACGGACAAAAATGTAACGCCGGCTTCTTCAATTGCAGATCGCGCGGATGGAATCGTAGATCTCCCCTCTTTTCCCGAATCCTCCAACGAAGTCATCCAGCTCAAAATACCGAGAACAACGCCGCCGGCGCTCGAAGGATCAATCATTCCCGCCAGTGTTAAGGGTGCTCTTCGCGAACTGTAAGATGCCAGTAACCATGTCGACACGATCACTGATTTTGTCGCTGACCTGCCCGTTACTTCTGCCATTTGCCCTTCTGCAGGCAGAAACGAATGAGAAGAAGGTAATCAGACTTTCCGTCCAGTGGAACGAAGAAATTTCCACGCCCGCCATTTGCCTTGGAGTAAACACCTGGTTTGTTTCCGTCATCCCGAATAACCTCGGATACGGCGTGGCCCAAAACCCACGGATCTCGACTGAGAATACGCTCCATAACGCGAAGATTCTTTTCACTGACGAGGCCAACGGTCTGTGCCTGATCGAAACCGAATCGGAAATAGAGGGTGTCACTCCGTCCCCACTCGCAAAATCAGGCAAGCTGCGCGCAGGTCTTTCTTTGCATTGTCGCTCCGGCAACAAATATTGCCGCACGACGGTCGCAGGGCGTACGCGGACCGGAGACGGTAAGGCAGGCCCGTCATCCCCTCTCATTCGCGTGCGACTGGAAAATCCAGATGCCTTCTGTCGCCCCGGTATGCCGCTGTTCAATCCGGACGGGGAGGTGGTTGGCGTTCTGACCGGACGCGAAGAACCCGACTCTCAAGTGGCTCGGGCAATACCGGTGCCGAAACTGCGGAAACTGATTCGTGAGTTCGAGGTATTCCGGAAGTCTGGAAGTATCCGGCTCGGGGTTCTCTTCGAAGCGGAAAATACCACTCCTGAGGTTCACTCCGTGCGACCGGGCTCTCCCGCCGACCGAAGTGGCATTGTGCCCGGCGACATTTTTCTCCGCGTAAACGGAGCAAAGGTGCATTCCTTTGATGACCTTGCTGATATATGCGCCGGTCTAACAGCGGGGAAGGAAACTAAAGTCACCGTCATTCGTGGTGTGGAAAAAGTCCAGTTGGTGATTATTCCTGAGTTTCGGGAGTAATGTAATGTCCGGCTAAGCCAGAATTTCTCACTCAATCCAATAGACTTTCGCCCCCTTCTTTTGCCCATTCTGAGCACCAGAACCGGGAATGACAGTGATTTGATCCGGCCCCACTTTGGGTATTCCTGCCAAAAGGTTGTCGACAAAGGGGTCGCGGTGAAGAGTTCTCCACCCCGTCTCTTCATTGTAGTACAGATTCCCGGAAATCACTTCTGCGGAAGCGGTTTCATTCAAGATCACAGACTCCTTGACGGGAAGGTCGTCCGGGGAATTTACGGATTCCCGCTCCATACGAAACTGCAATACCATACCCTTTTCTGATAAAAGATACAGGTCTTCACCGGAGGATTCGATATCTCTGATTGGCAGGTAGTCATTGATCCCGTTAACGTGGACAATTCCTTCTTTTCCCCAAACAATCACTTCTCCGGTTTCCGACAGCGCAGCAGCAAAGTTGGATCCCGCCGCTATATCCCGACACTCTGTGGAGATAGCAGGAGGCTCCTCCCATCCTTTCGCTTCAGTCATGCCAGACGGAGTCAAATGCTCTTCGTAGCAAGGTCCCCATGCTGCAACACCACCATTCTCGAGAAGGGCAATGGATTGACCAGCTCCCACCTGGAGCTGCACGACTCCCACACTTACCAGTTCATCGGGATAGCGCGATGCAGGATACATTTCCGAGTCTCCCAGAAACTCAATTTCTCCGCCCGTCTCAACGGTGGCAATGACGCCCTCCGACCCAAGTGATACTGAATCGACATATCTACGATTATGATCCGGGTGAGAGGAAATCATTTCCCCGTTGTCGCGAAGCGCGTACCAGTGCTCCCCATTGGCTGTAATGGATAGAAAATCAGATAGGTTTTTTCTTTGCGATAAGACTGATAAAATCGAGCTGTCGTGGGCAGGCTTCGATCTCACTTTTCCCTTTGACCATTGTGCGTTTCGGCGTCGAAATTTCAGTCCCGCTCCGACCTCGTTTCCAAATGCGTCCTGCCCCATCCAGACTTCATAGTGGTTTTGCCGATTTCGTGAGCTATAGCCGGATACAAAAAGAAGTCGTGGATGGGGAATGTTTTTGTATCTGCGAAGAATCCCTAACACTTTCTCTGCTCCCGCTTTCTCCTCCGGGTCACGGAAGTAGCGGACCTCCGTCGTGACAGGGAGTTTGGAAAATTCTCCAATATCCCTGGTATGAACGACTCTAAACTTCGCCTCCTCAAGTTGACCCGGTAGTGCGTTCAGGGAATTTATCTGCTCGTCCCCGTGACAATGGATGTAAACCCTGCCTTGCTCGTTTTCCCCGGCAAGAATATCAACAGATGTCGGAACCGGTGCATTCGCATCCCTTTGGAAAAAACCCAATCTGGTGACAGCGACCAGTGAGATCAGAGCGATGACGCCCACCCCAACGTAAATCCTTCGTATTCGCTGTCGAGGCAGGTTACCTATCCTCTCAGCAATCTTTCGAGCATTGCTACTGAACTCCCCAACGCTGTCATAGCGATCCTCCGGTTTACGGGATATCGCTTTCATTACCGGCTTATCAATCCACCCTGGAAAATTCAGCAGACGGGAAGGAGACTCCAGATGCCCGGTTGGACGCTCTCCGGTAAGCATATGATGGAGCACTACCCCCAGCGCATATATATCAGCTCGATGGTCCACGGATTCTGGATCATCCCACACTTCAGGTGCAATATAGAAAGGGGTACCCACTGTTGTCCCGGTTATGGTTAATCCGCTTTCGCCATTTTTGCCGTCCAAAGCAATCAGGCGCGCCACTCCAAAATCTGCAATCCTTACCTCCCCGCTTTCCGATACAAGAAGGTTCGCCGGCTTGATATCACGATGGAGAATCCCGTTTTCGTGGGCGCAGCCTAAGGCCTCCGCGATATCTGCGATCACCCGAAACGCTTCTTCCGGCTCCATCGCCCCCTTGCTCAAAAGATGCTGCAAGTCTCCACCCTCCACATATTCCATCAAAATATAGAACAGCGGAGCACTGCCCTCTCTGAGCATAACTTTTCCTGAATCGAAAACGGTTACAATTCCGCGGTGATTCAATCTCGCGAGGATTTTCGCTTCCTGTTCGAATCGAAGAGAGAACGATTCAAATTGCCCGGCAGGACACGACAGTATCTTCAAGGCGACCTCACGATCAAGTCCGCTCTGAATGGCTTTATAGACAATACCCATGCCTCCACTCCCCAGCAATTCGATGATCTGTAATTTCGGAAAAGCGAAATCGAGTTCTTGACGGGTGATACCACTTTCTGCCAATATGCTCTCTTCATCGATACCGGCAGCATTTTCCCCGCCAGAAGCAGATCCCACCTTGAAAAGGCAACGGGGGCACAGCCCTCCGGGTGCTTCATCCGGAATGGGAAGCTGGCATGTTTGACAAATGCTGGCAGAACGTTCGGACAAAACTTTGCCCTGCCAAAATGGACTATCGATTAAAAACCGTCAAGGTTCCCCCGAACAGATTCACCAAACTCTGCCGTGAACTGCCGCTCCCGTAGAAAGCTACCGGGTATTTTCTAAATACCGGTTCTTCCCTGCATTGCCCTCATCAGGGTCAGCTCATCGGCTGATTCAAGACCTCCTCCCGCAGGCATCCCCTGAGCAAGGCGGGTTACCTTAAGTTCCGGGAACTGAGCAAGCACTTCTGCGAGATAGTTAGCCGTCGCCTCCCCCTCCACATCGGAACTGAGCGCGATAATAACTTCTTCAAATTTGCCTGAACGAATTCTCTCAATCAATTCCCCTATACGCAGTTCCCCCGGTCCGATTCCATCAAGCGGGGAAATGCGCCCTCTCAATGAATGATAGTGTCCGCGAAATGCCCCCGATCTTTCGAGTGGCAGAATGTCAGTCGGTTGCTCGACAACGCAGAGCGAGACCTCCTCCCGCTGAACAGCGTCACAAATCGCACACCCCCCCGCTTCAGTTGCGAAAAATCCACAGATACGACATTCGATGACCTCTCTACCCGCTCGCGCAAGAATTTCTGCGAACGGGCCACTCATTTCCTGCCCCTGCTGCATAAGCCATACAGCGATGCGCTCAGCACTTTTCGGGCCGATCCCGGGAAGTTGCTTCAGGTGGATGATAAGCGCCCTCACCGGCTCGGGATAGTCAACGTTGGCCATCAGTCAAATCAGGGAATTCCTTCACATAAGGTTAAGTAACCGGGCGTGGCCGTCCTCCGAATTCGGCTTGCCATCATCTGGCTGGACATTCTCACCTGCGAGTCCTGCCTGACACTTCTCCAGAAAGAACTCCAGCGGACCGTCATCTTCACCCGGACGTCTTGCATGACTGAGAATATCGAGAGCTTTTTCATATTCCTTCTCCCGAAAACGAATTACCCCTTCCCAGAACAGATCACGCCTGGTTCTTTCCTCTTCACTGAAGGCATCAGGAGTTGAGAGGAGTTGATATATTTCTGTCATCACATCCGCCTCGGGATCGTAGAACATCTCAAGGGGGCGCACCTCTAATTCCCTACCGATTCGGGTGTAGGTCAGAGGGCCGACCAGAATATCGGAACCGTATCTGTAATTGGCATGAGCAAGTCGCCGGGAATAATCTGTTTCGGCTCCGATACCACTGAAAAACCGGTGCTCCCTCGTTCCATACACACCCACCGTCATTGGCCCCGTGCTGATACCCATACCATACTTAGGAGCCTGAAACCAGCGAGTCTCGCATTCCTGACGGAGATTGCGAAGGCGGGCGCGTAACTCAAGAGCCGCTCGACAAGCCTCTATTGCGTGATTCTCGTCCGGACGAAGCAAACCAAAATATCCGCGGACGAGTTCAGGACCTGACTCATCGAGATAGGCACCCCTCGAAGCGAGAAAGGTCGAGACACTTCGTAGAAACAGGTTGCTCATTTGAATGAGCTCTGAAGGTTCGAGTTTTTCTCGTAGCTCCCGGTGATCGAAAAGTCTGCAGGTCAGCACAGTGACATCGGATACGGCCCCACTGAAATCGGGCGGATCCGGTGCATCGAGAAGTTCATCAAAAGTGGAACGTGAAACCCGGTTACCAACGACATCCTCGAGTACGCGTTTCCTCATTCCCTTTTCAGTTCCCGCGAAGACAAAACCTGCCGCCGCTGCCAAAACGAGCGATGTGAGGGTCGAAAAGGGTTCAAAAAACCAACCGTGCAATGCTCCGGTAATCGACAATCCATGCACAAGGACCACTGAACAGAGGAGGACCAGAATTTTCAAAGAAACCCGCGAAACATCAACGATGCACCACGTGACTCCGAACGTAATTGCAGCCAGAAAAAAGAGATCCAGCCACATGGCCGAGAAAGGTTTCGATACCGGGAAAAGCCCTTTTTCCCCATACCATTCGCGCAGCCACGTACTCAGCGGGTTAAAGGCACCCGCGAAATCGAGAAGGGACGCCACCAGGACGGCCCCTCCACCGATAGCTAAGGCTATGAGAGCATATCGACGCATCACGTTCTTTGAAGGTGGAAGACGAATACGGAAAGGGGGGAGTTTCTCTCATCGTTTCGGCTTTCCGAAGAAACACCATACGATCCTCAGGATTTCGGGCAAGGGCAAGTTCACAGACTGTGTCGAAGCAAAACCCGTTCGAGTCGGCACCTGTTATACCGCTGAATAATAATACAGGGCAAATTTGATAGCGCTCCGTAGACCAACATGATTCCTGCAGCGATACCCGGATTCCAAATCACGAAAGCCCACAGGAAAACCATCTGGACCCAATGGGCAAGCTCCCCTCTGCAGGTCTCTTTCCGGAAGTCCTCCAAAAAAACCTTCGAGCTCTCGCGAAGACGGGATTTTTCAAATCCGCCGACCCATTTTGCTCCGTCCGGAACACAGTCTTTCCACTGCTTAACCCGGAAGAACGTTTCATAGACACGACGATCCTTTTCCCACCCAAATGTCCGTAAGGGAAAGCGGTCGGGTTGAAAAACATCTCTTCGGACCTTTTTCTCAAAAAACCAGGATACCGTGATGTGAACGGCCGGAATGAGGATCAGGTTCGTGATCCCGATGCACCACGCTGGCAAATTAAGCCACATCACGACCTTTCCACAGTGAAGCGGCCCCTCTAGCCCTCCGGTTACAGCCATGTATAAAAACTGCCAGAAAAAAGAGAAAGGTTACCGGAAACATGAACGCTGTGAGAAGAGAATAGTTGCCAGTGCGCCGAAAGAAAACGGCGCATTGAACAGCATATAAAAGATAAAGCACTAAGGAAAAAGCAGAGGCAACAGCGGGCAGGAAAGGCAGAAGGACGAGTGACACGATCACAATAGACAGCCCGGTAAACCATACCGAAATCGATACCAGGGCAGGTGCCGGGGTTGATTCAGCACCGGATGAAAACCCTTTCAGCCATCCGTTTCTCATAGACGTAAAACCATCTGGATACATTCGCATCTCGATACGATTTTTTCCTGAGTATGTCCTGCATTGCATTCCCAGAGATCTGAACTGATGCGCGAGATGGAAATTCTCCAGTACCATCGCTTTTACTGATTCATGTCCTCCGGCACGGTCATAGTCTTCCGCTCTGACAAACAAGCACTGTCCGACGAACTCAATCTGTGGAGCTCGATCCCCTCTCCATCCAAAGGCGTTCGTACCAACAACCATCGAGAGCTGGAAGAAAGCCGATAAATTCTCATAACAAGACTCGATGCGGTGGTAGGGACAGAAGGAGATTGCAGAAACGCCGGGTTGAGCAAGCTGCACCAACTCCAAAGCAAAACCGGGAAGCGGAATCGTGTCAGCATCAAGAAACAAAAGCCAGTCCCCTGCTGCTGCTTCCCGCCCCTGTTTCAGAGCCCACGGTTTCCCGTTCCAACCTTCAGGCAATTTCCTCCCGGAAACAACCTTCGCCCCTCCCTCTTTCGCTACCGAGAAGGTGCGATCGTTCGACTCATCGTCGACCACAATGATTTCACGGAACGGGTAGTCCTGATTTGCCAGCGCTGGAAGGAGCCGGCGGAGATTTTCCTCTTCGTTACGCGCGGGAATCACCACGCTGATCTCCACTGTCCCCCGCATCACGGACTGGCGGTGCTCATTCTCTTTTACGAGATGTCGAAACATTGCCCATGCCGAAAGCCAGCAAAGCAGAGCTACCGCCAAAGGAATCAGAAGAAGCAGTCCCATGATTTCCTAATTTGCGTCAGCGATCCGGTCTGCCACCTTCTGCCCGCACAGCACTGCCATTGGCATTCCTCCTCCCGGATTGATACTCCCTCCGGTAAAAAAAAGATTTCGATATTTTGACGATTGCTTCGGTATTTTGAAGCCCCGGTTTTTCCTCCAGTCACTCACCACCCCATAAATTGAGCCCCGGTTAGACCGGTACATTTTTTCGATATCGACGGGAGTCAGAGTGTCTTCTACAACGATATGCCTGCGAAGGTCAGAAAGGCCCATTTTTTCGAGCTTGATGAGCACTCGTTCTTTGAAACCCTCGTAGTCGGAATTAGACAATGGATGGTCGGGATCAATGGGTGGAACGTGCGGAAGAATCTTCAGATTGTCACATCCCTCAGGTGCTTTTGATGCGTCAGTTCTCGTAGGGGCGACAAGATAAATCGTTGGGTCTTCGGGAAGCTCCCCCCGCTGGAATACGGAATCAAAATGGCCGTCCTGATCGGCCGAAAAGAAGAAATTGTGATGCGCCAACTGATCATACACTCGATCTGTCCCCACGTGAATCACCAGCCCTGAGCAAGCAGGGGAAAACCGTCTCTCCAACTTGTTCAGAAATCCTTCCGATTCGCGAAGCAGATACCGGTATGCTGGTACTGCCTCCATGTTACAAACCACCAGGTCAGCCTCGATCTTTTCCCCGTTTTCGACGACAACCTTTGTTACCATTTTTCCGTCCCCACTTCGCTCGATCGTTTTTGTTTCCGAACCAAGTTGCAGTTCGATGTCGAGTTCATCCACGAGTCTTTTCAAGGCCCTTGCCAGTTCATAAAGCCCGCCTTTCACATACCAGAGGCCGTAGTCATACTGAATCACCGGCATCATATTCATGTAGCCGGGAGCATCCTTTGCTGACGAACCAACATACTTGATGAAGTACTCGAACACGGACCGCAAATAGGGGTCGGAAAAGTGATACTCGATTCTTTCTGACATCGTTTTCCGACAGTCGAATTGACCGGCGAGGCGGAGAAGACCGTAGTGGCTCAACATCTCCCGCAAAGTATCCAGCCCCCTCCGAAAGTATCCTTCGTCTATCAGATGATATTGCTGTCTCGCATACGAGAGGAACGATTGTAAGTCGTTCCAGTTTTTGTCCGGGTCACCGTCGAGCTTTTTCAATTCATCCTGCATCAACTGCGGCTCTTCGTAGAGGTCCAGTCTGATTCCGTCTTCGAAAAAATTTCTCCAGTGTGGAGTAACGCGCTCAAGCGAAAGATAGTCCTCCATGTTCTTACCTGCGCGCCGGAAGAGATCACGAAAAATATGAGGCAACGTGAAGATCGAAGGCCCCAGATCGAAAGAAAACCCGTCCACATCCCTCTCATTCAGTTTTCCACCCACATGGTTGTTTTTCTCCACTAGAGTTACGTCGTATCCCTTCACTCTCAGGGAAATGGCTGCGGAAAGCCCGCCCAGTCCTGCTCCAATAACAACAGCGCTTTTTCCGCACGGGGTAAATAAACTCATAGCGCTGCAGCTTCACGGCTCGGGTAGGCCACCCCGTATCCGTCTGAAATGAGATTGGATGAGATCCTTGCAGATTCGAAGATGGTCGGCAACCCGCTTCCGGGATGTGTCCCGCCTCCGACCAGAAAACAGTTTTCGAGATCCTCAAACCGGTTTCGCGGACGGTTGAATGCCATCTGGCTCAGGCAGTGAGAAAGATTGAAAGTAGCACCCTTGAAGATGTCTAAATCCTGCTCCCAGGTTTTGGGAGTAAACACCTTCTCCACTTCGATATTCTCCTCCAGATCATCAATACCAAAGCGCTCGCGCAGCCCCTCAAAAACGAGACGTCGATACCGGTTTTTTGCAGCATCCCAATCGATGCCCGCATCAAGATTAGGTGTCGGAACAAGTATATACAGACTTGATTTCCCCTCTGGCGCCAGAGTCGGATCTGAAACCCCTGCATTGCGGATGTAGAAAGAGATGTCGCTTGACTCAAGCCCGTTGGTAAATATTTCATCCACGTTCTTCTTGTAGTCTTTTGCGAATACAATCGTATGGTGTGGCAAATCATACTGCCTCTTGACGCCCAGATGCATCATAAAAGTAGAGCATGAGTATTTCATGCGCCCCAGCTTCTTCGGAGTATATTTTTTGAGCGCCCCGCGTGGAACGAGATGTTTCATTGCATGTCCAAAGTCGGCATTCACAATGACCTGGTCCGCTTCGACGACTTCACCGTTCTCCAGCTCCACTCCGGTAACCTTTCGACCATTCAACACTAACTGGCGCACTGGAGTACCGGTGTGAATTCGAGCCCCGACATCCTCTGCCGCCCTCCCCAGTGCAACCGGAATTTCACAGAGCCCGCCCATGGTGTGGTAGATCCCGTGGGCATGCTCCATGTAAGACAGCATCGCGAACGCTCCCGGACAGTCCCAAGCCGACATTCCCAGATATTTGCTCTGGAAAGAAAAAAGCAATGCCAGTTCCGGATCATTGAAATAGCGATTCAAATTATCAAACACGGATCGCCCCAAAGAAAGGTGAGGTATAGTGGGCAGGAGCGACGGGGACAGAGCACTGACCGGCGAAGAAAAATCCATTTGCAGAGCAGGAAGGAGCCTTCGGAGTCGCTCCCCTTCCGTTTTTAGAAACTGGTCAAACCCACTGCCTTTTCCGGGGTAGAGTCGCTCAATTTCCTGTTTGGTTTTGGAGGGATCGGAGTAGGCTGTGAACACTTTATCCGGGAGATGGAGCTCATACATTGGATCGAGCTTCACGTTCGTCAGATAGTCAGTTGAATTCTTACCCGCCTCTTCAAAGATCCTGTCGAGTAGATCCTTCATCATGAGAAATGTCGGACCGATATCGAACTTATACCCCTTCTCTTCAATGGCCCCGGTTCGACCTCCCAGGCGATTCTGTTTTTCGTAGAGATGGACGTTGAATCCTCGACTGGCGAGAAGAAGCGCACTGGCCACCCCACCCGGGCCACCGCCAACGATAACTACTTTTGGAGGTCTCGAATAATTGTAATATACCGACTCGTTGGCTCTCTTTTCAGGAGTGGACATGGGGCAACCCTTCTTTAGCGTGAATGATGTGTGCTTCCCAGGCCGCCTGGGGCGAGGAATCAAAAGCACTGATTCTGAAACGCGTGCCGAGCCACTTCGGATGCAGCAGAAAACGCATGCCCGTCACGCGCATTCGAAACGTAATCAGATAAGACAACCTGAAGAGTATGGCTGGAGACAAACACAAAGCGCACTTGACCATTCCCGAACTCCACGACAGCCAACGGAACTTCTTTGCTTCCGGGACGACAAAATCAGTCGCATACCGGCTGGAAAAATTCGGGAAACTTGAGAAGACGATCAGAGATTCCGAGAGGGAAATTCTGAAATGCCTCCAAACGGATCTCGGGAAACCGGAAGTCGAGAGCTACGTTTCCGAAGTCTATTTTCTGCTCCATGAAATTCGACGGACCCGAAAGATGCTCAGGCGGTGGGTAAAGCCGGAAAAAGCCAGAAACCCGTTTTACTTTCTACCGGCAAAAAGTGAAATCCGGCGAGAGCCCTTTGGCACAGTCCTCGCGATGGCCCCGTGGAATTACCCCTTTCAACTTTCTCTCAGCCCCCTCATCGGTGCGATTGCTTCCGGGAATACCGTTATCTTAAAACCTTCCGAGAAGGCACCGGCAACATCTACAATATTGAAACAGATCGTTTCCGAGGTGTTTGAGCCTGCTCATGCGACTGTCGTCACCGGAGGTCCGGATGTAGCATCCGCCCTGCTCGAGATACCATTCGACTTATTTTTCTTCACGGGGGGAGAGAAAGTGGGACGGGTCGTCGCCGCAGCTGCTGCAAAACATCTTTCTCCAGTGGTTCTCGAACTGGGGGGTAAATCACCGTGCATTGTCGACCGAACTGCAGACATCGATATATCTGCCGAAAGAATTGTAAGCGGAAAATTCCTCAATGCCGGACAAACCTGCATGGCACCCGATTTTGTAGCAGCCGAGGAATCGATCCGGAAGCCTCTCTCTGACAAAATTCGCCAGCTGTTGGAAGAAAGATATGGCAACAATCGCGAAGAGGACATCGCTCGTATGATCGATCCGGGAAGGTTTGACGAGATTATGAAGGTGGTGGTTGGGCCAGTGTATGAAACAGGCGGCAACAATCGCAAATCGCTGAAGATATCCCCCAAATTACTTCCCCGTGCCAAGTGGACGGACGCCTCCATGAATCAGGAAATCTTTGGACCGGTATTGCCTGTCGTTTCTTTCCACGATATTGACGACTTGCTGAAGCAACTGCGCGCGCTCCCCCCTCCACTCGCCCTCTATATATTTTCCCGGAACAGCAAATTTCGTGAGTCGATTGCGCAATCAATGCCCTCCGGTTCAATTTGCTATAACGATGTGATCAAACAGGCGACAAACTTTGACCTCCCCTTCGGAGGAGTTGGCGCCAGCGGCATGGGGCGCTACAGAGGCAAAGCCGGATTCGAGACATTCACTTACTCACGTTCCGTCACAAAACGGTATTTTTGGAAAGACCCTTTCACGCTGGAACCGCCATACGAAAACGCTCTCGAAAGACTGCGCAAAATACTTAAGTAGCAGATTTCTCGCGTGATTCGACCTTTGCGCTGAACGCGGAGAACATCCCCTTCTTCTTCCGGTTCAGTCTGCGAAATTTTTTGAGACTCTTCTCATCGCTCAACCATTCGTCATGCAAATGATGCAAAACTGCTGAAGCTGCCTGATGCTCGGACTTTTCTTCTCCCGGTAGTAACCTGGGATAGATGCCGGTCTCTCGTGAAAAAACCTCCAATGCTGAGAAATAGGCCGTGTGAAGGCCCTTGGCATGCTTTCTCAGCATGGACAGGTCGACCTGCAGCGCTTCATTAATTGCTTCCTCCAGTGTATCATCAGGAGAAAATTCAATAGGGACATCGTCGTGTTCCCACAATTCGCAGTAACTGCGGGTTGCCTTTTCACCGACCGGGATGTTGATACGGGCCACTCCGGCAGACATACATATAATGCGACAATCGAGTGAGGTTCCACAATACAGCCTGGCATGCAAAAGCATCGATGCCACTTCCCATATATTTGCTGATGGAAATCCGGCAGCAATCCACTCCGGAAATACTTCCACCCATTTTCGAATCCGGGACGATGGCTCATTTTCCCCACAATGTGTCGCGTCGAAAAATACGATGCCCAGATCCTCTTTTTCAGCAATGCTACGCAACGCCTGAGTCAGCCTTGCGAACTGCTCATCTTTCACCTGCCCGATCTCCACAGCAATCCAACCGTTAGGAAAACGGTGCCGCATTTCTTCGAGCGAATCACTGTCTCTGTGCTCCCGGAGTTGTCTGGCACAGACCTGAGGCAAAGCCGTGAGAGGGCACGGCATCCGGTGCACTCTGATACCATTTGCTTCGAGATACTCGCAGCCTGCATCATCCCTGATGCCCACGAAATCAGCCCTGCTCATCACTTCCAACAATCGTTCTTTTCGATTGTCGCTAAGTTTATCCGGCTCAGCAAGGCCTACTCCATGAAAGCTGGTGCGAGCACCGTGGAATTCACCGTCCGGGGCCAGGACATAGCCAAAGTCATCCAACTGGCCTGTTCTTCTGCGCACATACTCGCGCAACTGGTCTTCGTCACTGATAACAGAAAGAGACTCGAAACGCTCCCCCTCACCACCCTGCCCGGTGTTTGCGTTTACTTCTCGATAACTCTCAATGAGATCCCCTCCGAGAGTTTCTCCGCCGAAATGGATCATCCGTAGGCCTTTTCCTGTCATTTCCAGGGCGCTCTCCCCGTAGTTTCGCACAGAGTGTCCGCCGAATCCTGTCATATCAGCGCTCCGAAGCCCCGCACACCGGAAGCGTGAGAAATTGAGGACTCGAGTTAACACGTGAGGTCGGAGCATATCCCCGACCCGGTAACCGTCTGCGGGGCCGACCAGCAAACCGTCGTTCGCGGGAGTCGTTACCTGATTCGTTTCTTCAACAGGCCCAAGCCAGTCCAATCCGGGGCGGTGGTGATGAGAAGAACTCCCCGGAACCGCTTTCCTCTTCGTCGATACGCTCGCTGAAGAATCAACCAATTTCCCAAATTTTACCCCACTGCGCTTATGGCTCATGTGGAAATATTACGTATATCTAAAATATTTACAATAATTAAACGAAAATTTTTGCCATTATTTTAGTTTTTTAGGGAATTTCCAAAATTCCCCTTCCCCGGTATTATTGATGCGGGATTGCAATCAGGGAGCGCTACGGAAAATCGATCGCCCCGACTGCTCTTTTCATTTCCTCTCCAGTGGAACCGGTCTGTCGAATCCTTACCAGGTAGTCGCTCGTTTTCTCCGAATTTGAAAACTTCAGCCAACGATGAAGGTTCTCAGGATGCTCCAATCTCGAGAGAACAGCCCGCTTGATCCTCTCCTTTTCGACCCACATTGTACCGTAACCGGAAGATCCGTCTGAGTTTTTAAGATTGCTCGACCAAACCTGCACAGCATTGCCGGCAGAATTCATACCAAGAAAAACAACGAGGTGCCCCTTTTCCCCCTTTCCGATGTTTTCATTCCAGAAGATTTTGAGAAAATCCCCGGGGCGCGCGTGTTCGAGGCCATACAAATTCCTGCCCAGTCCCAGCCGGTGAAACAGCATTGCCGTTCCCGGGCCATCTGCATTCCAGTGCCCAAAAATGCCGACACCATCCATCTTTCCCGCTATCACTTTCTCCCTTTCTCCGACATCAGCCAGCTCACGGCTCAACTGGCGATCAGAGGGAACGATCCCCTCTCTCTGCAATTCAGCGACAACATCACAGAACAACAGGTAGGTGGCGCTGGAGCAAAAACTCAATTTATCAGCTGCCGAGGGATTCACTTTCAGTTTTCCACCCGGCCCGACCTTTAAGGCAGCACCAAGATCCCCCACCGTTTGCTCCAAATCACGTAACCGCTGCCCCTCGGGAAGGTCTTTCCGATAGGAAGCATAAACTCCCGACCGCGGCATTTCAGCAATCTTCCGAAGAATCAGACCGCTGTAATCCCCTGAAACCCCCTCCGGGACCGAAAAAAGTCCAACCAGATAAATCAAAGAAACCCGGATCTGCAACGGCAAGCAACTCATCTGAAGAACCTCTCCCAAAACCCGTGTCGCATCAAGTCGCCCTCCATGCATTCTGCTTTGCCAGAATCATTTTCAATGATTGTCTCTCTTCTTCCGGAGTGTCGGGATCCGCGAT
>JAKSBG010000228.1 GCA_022361255.1 Verrucomicrobiales bacterium | reverse complement strand
GTGGCCCGCATACCCCCCGTCGGAGGCATTTCCGGGTTGTATCTTTCGGGATTCTTCGTAGCACTTCACGATCGCCCCGCTCCGCAGCACCCCGAGATGGGAGTCGAGGCTGACCAGTTCCCCACTTCGATCGAAATTCGGCAGGGGCGTGATGCTGGGACCATCCCGCCGAATCGCCAACCAGCGGTCTGAACCTGGAAAAAGGACTCCGTCGAGCCGGACGAAGTCGTTGATGCCCTCGGCGAGTTCGACTCCGATCACCTCTTCTTCGACCCCCCATGATCGAAGCCTGCCACCGCGCTCTCGGAGTGCTTTAAGTTCCGGAGGAATCTTTCGTAACGACTGCCCTGTGACCTCGTCCGCATTTCCGGGCTCAATCCAGAGAAGCGAATCCTTCCCTCCCGTTCTCTGGCTCAGAAACAGGATGTCGGCAGCCGGGCCGATCGAATGAATCTGCTCGATCAAACCCGAGCCGTTGTCGTCGCCCCAGGCGCGCCACGACCCGTCCGCCTTCTGCGCTGCGGCGACCGTTCCGAAACTTCGGATCGCAAAAACTGGAGGGAGATCCTTGGGCGGGTCGAGTCGACTCCAACCTGCCTCCGGACCACGCCAGGTTTGCACTTCTCCTTCAGAGTCGAGCGCGAACCACCGTCCGCCACCGACGCAGGACACTTCTACGGCATTCGCGACGGGGGGATCGGGCACGAATAGACCATCGTCGTTGGACCAACTGACCACTTCTCCGTTACCTCGAAGAATGACACCTGTCCCTGCCTGAGCCTCGATCTGGACGGCATCTCCGATTTCCGCCACCACTGGACGCACCCGAGCGTATTCGTCGTCATCCCACTGACGGAAGTCCCCGTTCGTCGCCAGGCTGACGGTTCCGTCGCGGTTGAGAAACAGCCAGAAAGGATCGCGGCTGCTCGCGCCCGCTTCGCCGTCGATCGCAATCGCGTCTCGCGATTTCACAGTTCGTTGTTCGTCCCAGCAGTGGAGAACGGTTCCATCTTTCAAAATTCCGATGTGGGTGTCGAGACTGACCAGCTCCCCGCTTCGGTCGAAGTTTGTGAGAGGTGAAATGCCCGGTCCATTCGAACGCAACGCCAGCCAACGATCAGAACCTGGATAGGCCAGGCCGTCTAGTCGGACGAAGTCGTCGATGCCCTCGGTCAAGTCGAGCCCGACCATTTCCTCCTCCCCGGAAGTCCATGCCCGCAACTGGCCTCCGCGCTCACGCAGCGAGCTGAGGGCCGGTGGGATTTCGAGGGCGGGTGCCGGCTTTGCTCGCAGCTTATCATCCTTCCCATCATCCGGCTCGATCCAAAGCACGGAAATGTTGCGATTACCCGCGAACACCCAGTCACGGACAAAGTGCCTCGGGTTTCCCCGAAGAGATTCCACGAGAAGGCGATCAATCCGCTCCTCGTAGGATCGCCATTGAGAGTCCATATCAAGCGACGTCAGTGCCCCAATCGCCTTCGCCTTTCCCTTTCCCTTTCCCAGTAGTTTCCCGGCGTGACCCACCGGTTGTTCGGGATGAGGGTTCCTCGTCAGTCCGAATCGCCATGCTCTCCCATTCGTATCAAGCAGGCAGACCTGGTCCGGCGACGAGGCGATCTGCGTAAAGGTCTTCGACGTCACCCCGGACGGCAGGTCGACGAGTCCCTCCCACCCGAAGACGCGCAGGCTCCCATCCTTCTTCAGGGTCGCGGCGTGGGTGTGGGCAACGGCGATGGCCTGGACATCGGTCACGGCCTCCTCCGGGGGAGCCGGCCACTTCGGGGTACCGTAGCCTCCGGCCCCACGCCCGTCGTCGAAATCCGTCTCGTAGTATTCGCCAAACACATGCGCTCTCCCGGTCTCATCCAGAACGATACCGTGGCGGTTACTGACGAGCGCGTCGACAAAGCGAAGACCTTCCATGGCATTCGGCAGTGCCGGTTCCTTGCCCTCGCGAAACACCAATCCCCCGTTTTCGTTTACAAGCACGACGTGGGTGTGGTAGCTGCCGCAGAGTTTCACAATCCCAGTCGCGTCCTGGGTGCCGTCGGAGGAAATGGCCTCGCCGTTGGAGCGCAGTGCTACCCAGAAATCGGGAGAGCCAACCACATCGACGAAGTCAGCGTGATCGCCGGCGCGGGAAAAGTCGATAGCCTCGGCATTGGGTCCTGAGCCCGCGTGGCGGAGACGTCCGCGGGGAAGGCCCGCAATTTCACGAATCTCTTTCTCCAAGGCACTCGGCACTACTGATTCTGATGATGACTCTGTTGCCTCCGTTTCCGAAGGATTCTTCTGACTTGAAGCGAAAAGCCCCGCCGTGCGGCCGCTCCAGCCAAGCGCCCCGAGCAAGCAAACGCCGATTCCCGTCGCCAGAAGAACTTTCGCCCGCCTTCTCTTCACCCGCTGCCGATGCCGCGTCGCGACCCGTTCCACGGCGACCCGCATTTCCTCGGCGTCCTGGTAGCGTCGTTCCCGATTCTTCTCCAGCGCCTTGAACACGACGTTGTCCACCATCCTCTCGACATCGGCGATTCGCGAAGGTTCCTGGAACACTCCGGCAGGCTTCTCTCTTGTGAGCAGTTGGTAGAAGACGACCCCGACCGAATAGAGGTCAGCTCGGGAATCCACCATCGTGGGATCCTCCCACAATTCAGGGGCCATGTAGTGCGGCGTCCCCATCGTAGTTCCCGTGACGGTGAGTCCTGTCATCAGCGACTCCTCCTCGTACTCAAGAATCTTAGCAATCCCGAAATCGGCGACGCGGATCCGCTCCTCATCGTCGAGGAGCAGGTTCGCTGGCTTGATGTCGCGGTGGAGAACTCCCTTTCCATGAGCAAGCGCAAGCGCTTCGCAAGTCTCCGAAATTATCCGAAACGCGTCCCGCGGCCGGATTTCTTCATCGGAACGCAGCCGGTCATCGAGGCTTCCGCCCCCGATGTATTCCATCAGAAAGTAGAAGACCGATCGTCCACCGGGTCCATCCGGGATCTCTCCGAAATCGAACAGCGTGACGATGTGGGGATGGTGCAGCTTTGCGAGCAACTGGGCCTCCCGCTCAAAGCGAAGGGCAAAGGAATCGTGCATTTCCGGCGCGCAGGAAAGCACCTTGAGCGCGACGATTCGGTCGAGACGAGGCTGGCGGGCCTGGTAGACGGCACCCATGCCACCCGCTCCGAGGAGCTTAAGAATCTCCAGATCGGGAAAAAGCCGGTCGAGTTCCTCCGGGGTCAGGGCGAACTCCGCCGCGCTCGAGAGCGGAGTGAGCAGTTCCTGGCGCGAAGGCTCCCCGCGCACCGGGGGATTCTCCGGATCGATCGGCAGGGTCGCGCCCAGATCGTCCTCTTCCGGAACCAGCGGAGTCAATTCCCCGCCCAACAGACAGCGCGGACAGAGCCCCCCCGGCGAAGCCTCCGGGATCAGCGTGTCACAGTCGGGGCAACGGTTCTCGCGCGACTCTTTCAACGTAAATCATCCTAACCAAACAACGCGATCTGACAAGGCGCAATGGCAATCCTGACGGGAGAGGAAATCTGAACCTTTTCGGGAACCTGCGCAGCGGGATGGGTCAGAAAAGTATGCCAGGGGTCCTCTCACCACGAATCTGCCCACTCCTATTTATCCCAATGAAACACAGCATCCTTCCCTGCTGCCTGGTATTTCTTGCCGCCCTGTCTCTTTTTTTCGCGCGGTTCGATCGAAATCCGTACAACATCGAATCCACTGTAGGATTCGCGAGCGACTCCGCCGATGAGACAGAAGATCCGGATCTTTCGACAGAATTTCTTGCGTGGAATGATCCTTCCTGCCCGAACACTTTCGGTCCGGTTCATTTTTTCCTCAGCGTTCCGGACGAAACCGATCAGAAAAGGGAGAGCAGAATTTCTTCGATACCCTCTTACCTCAACGACCTGACAGGGTTGACTCGTCGACGTAACCCTGTCTCGTACGCTTCCGAAACGGACACAGAACATTCCTGCCACTCCGCGATTTAGCGAAAATCTGCCTTTTCGTCCTGACACGACTGTCTATATTGGCCGCGCTATGTCGGAAACGGATACTCAGGAAAAATTGATGGTCGTGAACCGGGGCGAAATCGCCATCCGGATTTTTCGCGCCGCTACGGAACTCGGACTGCGCACGGTCGCCATCTACGCGGAGGAGGATCGCTTTTCCCGCCATCGATTCAAGGCAGACGAGGCCTATTTGCTTCGCAAAGAAAAAGGACCGGTCGGCGCGTATCTCGACATTGAGGGAATCGTCCGGATCGCAAAGGATAAGGGTGTTACGCTGATTCACCCCGGTTACGGCTTTCTTTCGGAAAATGCGGATTTTGCCCGGGCCTGCCGGGAAGCCGGATTGAAGTTCATCGGGCCCGATCCGGAAATGCTCGATGCCATGGGGGACAAGGTATCTGCGCGCGCTCTCGCGAAAAAAGCCGATGTCGCAACGCTTCCCGGGACCGAGGATCCGGTTTCGGATCGTGGTGAAGCACTCAAGATTGCCCGCGAAATTGGTTTCCCGCTCATCATCAAAGCTGCTTTCGGCGGTGGGGGTCGTGGGATGCGCGTTGTGGAGAAAGAGGAAGACCTCGATTCTCTGCTCGATCAGGCACAGGCCGAGGCGGAAAATGCGTTCGGTAATCCGGCGGTCTTTCTGGAGCGTTTCGTCGGACGGGCCAAACACATCGAGGTGCAGATTCTCGGGGATTCGCACGGAAACATCATTCACCTGCACGAGCGGGATTGCTCGGTGCAGCGCCGCCACCAGAAAGTGATCGAGATCGCGCCGTCTGTCGATCTCGATGAGAAAGTCCGGGATGAACTTTGTGAAGCTGCGGTTCAGGTCGCAAAAGCTGTTCATTACAACAACGCGGGGACAGTCGAGTTCCTCTACGACATCGACACGAAGGAGTGGTTTTTCATCGAGATGAATCCGCGCATCCAGGTGGAGCACACCGTGACGGAAATCATCACCGGCGTGGATCTGGTTCGCTCACAAATCCTGATCGCGCAGGGCCACGACATTTTTGGGAAAGAGATCGATATACCGGCGCAGGAGGACATTCCGCGCAACGGCTACGCGGTCCAGGCACGAATCACGACGGAAGATCCGGCCAACAATTTCTCCCCCGATTACGGAAAGATTCTCAACTACCGCTCGGCGGCCGGTTTTGGCATTCGTCTCGATGCGGGCGCCGGCGATGCAGGATCGGTGATTACTCCGTTCTACGATTCGATGCTGGTGAAGTTGACCGCTTTCGGTCCGCGTTTTGACATCGCCCTGCAGAGAATGGACCGTGCCCTCCGCGAATTCCGGATTCGCGGGGTGAAGACGAACATTCCTTTTATCGAAAACGTTATTGCCGACGAAACGTTCCGGACAGGGAATGCAACGACGCGCCTGATCGATACCAACCCCGATCTTTTCAAATTCAAACCTCGTCGCGACCGAGCCACGAAGCTGCTGAACTACCTCAGTGACGTGACGGTGAACGGAAACGACACTGCGAAAGGATTTCACCCCGCGACCACTCTGCCGCCGGCACGGATCCCGGATTACAATCCACGGGCCGACATCGCACCCGGTTCCCGCGACAAATTGCTGGAGCTCGGGCCGGAGAAATTCGCGGAATGGATTCGCGATCAGAAACCTCTCCTGATCACGGACACAACGATGCGCGACGCCCACCAGTCGCTCATTGCGACGCGGATGCGATCTGCGGACATGATGAATATCGCCTCCTACCTCGCGCGGGAGACGCCGAATATTTTCTCCCTTGAGATGTGGGGTGGTGCGACTTTTGACACCGCGATGCGCTTCCTCAAGGAATGCCCCTGGGATCGTCTCCGTGAACTTCGGGAACTGATTCCGAATATCTGTTTCCAGATGCTCTTCCGCGGCTCGAATGCGGTTGGCTATTCGAACTATCCCGATAACGTCGTCGCCGGTTTCGTGAAGCACGCGGCTGACTCCGGAATGGATATTTTCCGGATTTTCGATTCTCTCAACTACCTCCCCAACATGCAGGTGGCGATGGAGGCGGTGCGTGACCACGGCAAGGCAGTCTGCGAAGCGGCAATCTGCTATACCGGCGATATCAACGATCCGAAGCGCGACAAATACTCGCTGAAATACTACGTCGAGAAAGCGAAGGAACTCGAGAAAATGGGCGCGCACATTCTCGCGATCAAGGACATGGCGGGTCTCTGCCGGCCTTACGCTGCGCCGAAACTGGTGAAAGCGCTCAAGGAGGAAGTGGGGCTTCCGATTCACTTCCACACGCACGACAGTTCGGGGATCAACGCTTCGTCGGTTCTCACTGCGGCAGATGCCGGGGTCGACATTGCCGACCTTGCTTTGGCATCTATGTCAGGGTCAACGAGCCAGCCGAACCTGAACTCCGTTTGTGCATCGCTTGCGGGCACAGAGCGTGATCCGCAAATTGACGCGGACGCGCTCAACGAGATGTCGGACTACTGGGAGCACGTTCTCAAATTCTACGAACCATTCAATACGTCACCGCGTTCCGGGTCTGCTGAAGTTTACATTCACGAGATGCCGGGCGGCCAGTTCACCAACCTCAAGGAGCAGGCCAATGCAATGGGACTCGGTCACCGCTGGCCGGAGATCGCCCGCACCTACGCAGAAGTAAATCAGCTGTTCGGAGATATCATCAAGGTGACGCCAAGTTCGAAGGTGGTCGGGGATATGTGTATGTTTCTCGTCACTCGCGGCATCACACCGGAGGAGGTGAAGTCTCTCGACCCGGGTACGGTCGACTTTCCTGAGTCAGTCATCGACATGCTCTGGGGTGGTCTCGGCCAGCCCGACGGCGGATGGCCGACGGACGTGCAAAAAGTTGTTCTCGGTGATCGCGAACCGACCACGAAGCGCCCGGGCGAGCTCGCTGATCCGATCGACCTGGAGGCAACCCGCGAATCGCTTTCCACAGATCTCGGGCGCCCGGCCAGTGATGATGACCTCTACAGTCATCTCATGTATCCGCAGGTGTTCGCCGAGTTCGATCAATTCATCCGTGAGTACGGAAAAGTGACGCACCTTCCAACGACTTCCTTTTTCTATGGACTCGATATCGGGGAGGAAATTTCTGTCGAAATTGACAAAGGAAAAATCCTCTTCATCAAGCTCATCGGAATCAGTGAAGCGAACAGCGACGGGAACCGGAACGTTTTCTACGAGCTCAACGGAATGCCGCGGGAATGTCAGATTCTTGACAAAGCGGAAGCTCCGAAAGATCTCAAAACGCGCCTGAAAGGAGACGCCAACGATCCGAATCAGGCGGTTGCCCCGATGCCGGGAATGGTCACGGAAGTGAACGCCGAGGTCGGGTCCAAAGTTTCCGAAGGTGATCCCATCGTAACGCTGGAGGCGATGAAAATGCTGACGACAATCTCCGCCGGAGCCGACGGCACCGTGACTGAGATTCTCGTCCAAAAAGGAGACGCTGTCGAAACAGACGATCTTCTCGCTAAACTGGAATCGTGAGCCGCAAGACTGACACCGCAAATTCCTCCTGGGGAAAGGTAGTCCTTTCCCCGGGCGAAACATTCGAGTTTCATTGCGGTCCGGTGACGGTTTCTGTCCGGAGTGAACACGGCGAGCTGTTGCTGGCGTCCGGGGAGGATGTGTCCGAAGCGGAGCCGACCCGCTGGGCCCTTCCCGGCCGGGAACGTGAGCTGGTTTTTGCGCCGGCGCTCCCCAATCTTCCCGTTCTGGTGGAACCGGAGTCGCCTTTCCACCTTTTGCCGGGAGCCTCAGCCCGTGTTTATCTCGCGATACCGGTGACCGTTGTGACAAAAGCGGAAGTTTCCGGCGCCGTCCTTCACGAAATTCCTTCGTCGGTTCTGTCCCAGACCTGGTTCGGAGAACTGGAGTCCGGTGAGCTTTGCTACCGTCTCCCCACTGCTCTCAGCCGCGAGCCTTTCAGCGAGCCTCAGCCGGACCGAATCACAGCCCCGGTTCAAATTCGAAATGACTCGACGGAAACGCTTCCGGTCACGAGGCTTTGCCTTCGGGTTTCACATCTCGCGGTCTATTGCGACGGAGAAGGCCTGTGGACGAGCGAGACGGAGGTCCGGTTTCAGGGCGGGAGCAAAGCGAGTCGAATTTCGATTGCGACCGGTCCGCCGAAGGAGGCTTCCGGCGCCGTGCTTGTCGGCCCGGCAAGGGAAGCAGGTCCAGTTGGGAAAGTGGGCCGCTCGTTCCGCTCCCTCCGAAAATGGACAAAAGATCTGCTCGACGTTGATTAAAGAAAATGGACTTCGATTTTTCCAACTGGCAGGAGTGGCTGACTCCGGATCGCGTCGAATCGGGAATCCGGACCGGGGTTCTGATTTTGGTCGTCCTGCCGGTCGTCTTTTTTCTGTCCCGCTGGGCAAGGCAATGGGCCGCAAAGAAATTCACGGCGCAGCGGGGGCTCGTCGCAGGAAAGCTGGTTCGCTACGCCGGCATCTCGATTGTTGTTTTGCTAGTCTTTCGTGAACTGGGGTTCAGCATCGCTCCGCTTCTCGGCGCCGCCGGAATCGTCGGAGTGGCGCTCGCCTTCGCCTCTCAAACGAGTGTGTCCAATATTATCAGCGGGCTGTTTCTCATTGCCGAAAATCCCTTTTCCGTCGGAGACGCGATCACAGTGAACGGCATCACCGGCATCGTTCTTTCCATCGACACTTTGTCCGTGAAATTGCGAACCTTCGACAATCGGT
>JAKSBG010000175.1 GCA_022361255.1 Verrucomicrobiales bacterium | reverse complement strand
GTAGCCGCCGTTGCAAAACGGTGGTCGGGTGCGGGGAAAAGGAGCGGCCACGCTCTTGCGAGCGCGGCTACAGGGCTGCGCCACACGCATCCAAGTAGCCGCCGTTGCAAAACGGTGGTCGGGTGCGGGGAAAAGGAGCGACCACGCTCTTGCGAGCGCGGCTACAGGGCTACGCCACACGCCTCAAAGTAGCCGCCGTTGCAAAACGGTGGCTGGTTGCAGGGGAAAGGTTGCCACGCTCTTGCGAGCGCGGCTACAGGGCTACGCCATGTGTGTCAAAGTAGCCGCCGTTGCAAAACGGTGGCCGGATGCAGGGGAAAGGTTGCCACGCTCTTGCGAGCGCGGCTACAGATTACCGCTCAACCCTGTTCACTTTGGGATCAGACAGGGTTGGGTGCGGGAGGCAACAGGGTTGGATCACTCTTCCTGCGTATCCGGCTCCTCTTTCTCTCCGGCTTCTCCCTCTGCGACGGTAACGGTAGTCTCTTCCTCCGGTTCCGGTTCGGGAGGGGGCGGGGGAATTTCGACGATGATTTGAACTTCCCCGGCGTCGATCTGCTCGCTGGAATTCGTGTTCTGGATAGAAAACCGCTCCAGCCCGATCCCGCTTTCAGCGAGAAGCCGGCGGGCTTCATTGCCGCGTTTCTCGAGCAGATACTCTCCATAGGCACCGGAGGACGACCCGTATTTCACCGGCTTGATGAGAACGCGATTGCCGGCGAGGGGAGGGGTGTTGAGTTGTTTCACAATTCCGGCAACGAGGGCGGATTGATTGGCCTGCAGGAGAAATGAATTCCGGGAAAAACGGATTGGTTCGAGGTGAACATATTTGTTCCGGGGTTCCGGTGCTTTCGAGACGGCCCGGAAGATGGCGGGAGTCAGCGGCGAGGTCGCGGCAGGCTTCTCCCCCGGCATGAGGGGCACAGCACGCAGCGGACCGGTTGAGGTTGCCGGAGCGACGACCGCGGAGGCCTGGCTGACGTCCGGGCTTGCGGGCGAACTTCCGTCCAGTTTACTGATATCCGCGAGCATCACCATGGACGGAAAGAGTTTCTCCAGAGCGAGGCCGGGAGCTTCAAATTTCTCCGCCGCTGTGGGGTAGTATTCGAAATCGAGCAGCGGTCCGGAAATTTCCTCCCCGGTCGAAAGTTTGACCGATATTTTCGGAAGGTCTTCCGTGGGAACAATGCAGATGCGATTGATGATTTCCCGGTTCCCCAGAATCGGCTCCATGCGAATCTTCAGGGCTGTGATCGTGATGACGCTGTCGGTCAGTCCGCTCAGGAGAAGGGCATCGTCCCAGATCGCCAAACCTCCTTCGTGAGTCGAGATTCCGATTTCGGCGAGAAGACTGGTGAGATCGTGAGTGTTCGGAAAGTCCACATTCGGGTCGGTGCGGACGCCTTCGTTGATAATCTTCAGATCGGGCCGGACGCTTTTCACGGATTGAGCCAGTTCCAGTCCGGTTTCCTCATCGGGGACAACTCCCGAAAATGACACCCCTTCCTTCTCGTATTTCACTGCAAACAGTGGCGCGCCATCTGATCCGTGTACGAATGCGCCGCTCCACGCGATCACGAGGAGGGGCAACAATTTCAGGATCAGGGAGAAGGAAGGCATCGGAATCTGCGATTACGAATTGCCGTGCAAGCGCAGGCAGCCCGACATTACATCCTGTGATTGCGGGGAAAGTCAAACCTTTCGACAAGACAAGTTGGTGGAAACGCAGGCCATACGCGGCGTGACGGATCCTTTTGGTTGAGCCATTTCCGGTGGCGCGAAGAGTCCCCGGTTGGCCGCGTAAGTTCTGGTCTCAGTGATCTCCGTTACTCCGGTCTTACCCTTTTTCAAAGACAAACTCCCCGCCTGCAAAGTCGCAGCGAATCTTGTCGCCATCTTTGAACTTTCCGTCGAGCAAATCGAGAGAAAGCGGGTCGAGGATCCGGTTCTGGATTACGCGTTTCAATGGTCGGGCACCGTATGCGGGATCATATCCCTCGGTAGAGATCTGGTCGAGGGCAGCACCACTGAGCTCGAGTTCGAGTCCCTGAGCGGAGAGGCGTTTCTCGACGCGGGCGAGCTGAATCGAGACGATCTCTTTGATGTCCTCTTCCGTGAGCCGGTCGAAAATGATGGTCTCGTCGATGCGGTTGATGAACTCGGGACGGAAGTGTCCGCGCAGAGCTTCGGTGACGAGGGCTTCGCGCTGCTCCGGATTGTTCTCTGACATGATGTATTCAGAGCCGATGTTGCTCGTCATGATGATGACGGTGTTACGAAAGTCGACAGTGCGTCCCTGGCCGTCGGTGATGCGGCCATCGTCGAGGACCTGGAGAAGTACGTTAAACACATCCGGGTGCGCTTTTTCCACCTCATCTAAGAGGACGACGGAGTAGGGCTTGCGACGGACGGTTTCGGAAAGCTGGCCGCCTTCTTCGTATCCGACGTAGCCGGGAGGAGCTCCGATGAGTCGGGCTACGGCGTGCTTCTCCATGTATTCGCTCATGTCGATGCGGACCATGGCCTGCTCGTCGTCGAAAAGAAATTCGGCGAGGGAACGCGACAGCTCGGTCTTACCGACACCGGTGGGGCCGAGAAAAAGAAAGGACCCGATGGGGCGGTTTTCATCCTGCAGACCGGCACGGGCGCGGCGCACGGCGTTGGACACCGCAGTGATGGCTTTGCGCTGTCCGATGACGCGATCTCCGAGGCGGTCCTCCATCGAGACGAGCTTGGAGCGCTCGCCTTCCTGCAGTCGGGAAACGGGGATGTGCGTCCACGAGCTGACGACTTCGGCGATGTCTTCCTCGGTCACTTCCTCTTTGAGAATGCGTGTCGCTCCCTGCATTTTTGCGAGCTCTCCCTGGGCTTTTTTCAGGGCTTCCTCCTTGTCGGGGATGAGCCCGTATTGAATCTCGGAAGCGCGACCGAGATTGTTTTCCCGCTGCGCCTGTTCGAGTTCGAGCTTGAGCTGTTCGAGTTCCTCCTGCACGACGCTGGCTCCGTCGATGACGGCTTTTTCATTCTGCCACCGGGCCTTGAGAGCGTCGGCCTGCTCCTTGAGGTCGGCGATTTCTTTTTCCACTTTGCCGAGACGGTCTTTGCTGGCATCGTCGGTTTCTTTTTCGAGTGCCTGACGCTCCATTTCGAGCTGCATGCCCTGGCGCTCGAGCTGGTCGATCTCGGTGGGGAGACTGTCGAGTTCGATCTTGAGGCGCGATGCCGCTTCGTCGATGAGGTCGACGGCTTTGTCGGGAAGAAAACGATCGGCGATGTAGCGGTCGCTCAGAGTCGCGGCGGCGACGAGAGCGGAGTCTTTGATGCGGACACCGTGGTGGACTTCGTAGCGTTCTTTGATGCCTCGCAGAATCGCGATGGTATCTTCGGCGCTCGGTTCATCGACCGTGACGGGTTGAAAACGACGCTCGAGCGCAGCGTCCTTCTCGATGTACTTGCGGTATTCGTCGAGGGTGGTCGCGCCGATGGTGCGCAGTTCGCCTCGCGCGAGCTGGGGCTTGAGCAGATTCGATGCGTCGACCGCGCCTTCGCTGGCTCCGGCTCCGACGATGGTGTGAAGCTCGTCGATGAAGAGAATGATTTCACCATTGCTTTCGGTGACTTCTTTGAGAAAGGCTTTGAGTCGGTCCTCGAATTCGCCGCGGTATTTGGCACCGGCGATCATGGAGCCGATATCCATCGCGATGAGGCGTTTGTTTTTCAATGACTCGGGCACATCGCCACTGACGATGCGTCGGGCGAGCCCCTCGGCGATGGCGGTTTTACCGACGCCGGGCTCGCCGATAAGGACGGGATTGTTTTTCGTGCGGCGACTCAGGATCTGCATGACGCGGCGGATTTCCTCGTCACGTCCGATGATCGGATCAATCTTACCCTCGCGGGCGATCGCGGTGAGATCGGTCCCGTATTTCTCAAGGGACTGGTATTTTCCTTCCGGATCCTGATCAGTAACGCGCTGGCTGCCGCGCACCGAGGCGATCGCGGCCAGTAGGGAATTTTCATCCACTCCGCTTTGCTGGAGCAACGATTTGAGATCGGCGTGGCCTTCTCGTGTAATTGCGAGCAGGACGTGTTCCACGCTCGTGAATTCGTCGTCCATTTCTCCGCGAATTTTTTCTGCGGTATTCATGACGGCGCGCAGGTCCGAACTGAGGTAGACCTGCTGCCCGGCATTGCCCTGGACGGAGGGGAGTTTCTCGAGGAGCGCATCGACACCGGAGCGCAGCGAAGCCGGATCGGCTCCCACCTTGGAAAGGATCGGGCCGGTGACACCCTCGGGTTGTTTCAGGAGAGCGGAGAAAAGATGCAGGCTGCTCAACTCGGCATGCGAGCTGTTGTTCGCAAGTGATTGAGCTTCCTGAAAAGCTTCCTGCAGTTTCAACGTGAATTGATTCGGATTCATGGGAAAAGGGGGCGGCGGTTAAGCGGCGTTCTAAAATGGGGTTCGTTTTGCGCCATTTTGCCACCGCAGGATTGATTCGAGCGTGGCAAATATTGCGGTGATTTGCAGTTTTAGACGGTCATTGCAGGTTTTTGTTCAAAATTTATTCTTATGGTCGTCCGTTGTTGACCCAGCGAAGGCAAAAGGTGGAAACGTTTGTCGTTGAACGCTCCCTAAACTTTTTGAGGGTTTATTGCGACGTTTAGAGTCGACTCTTCAACCAAAGACTGAATTTCTTCGGCAGTAGAACCACGCAATCGTTTTGTGGTCCCGTCATCTAATGTCGCAAAAACGTTGCGATCTGCGCCTTTTTTCATCCAGGCAGCTAGCACTTCACCAACAGAATCTGATGCCTCTGGGAGTACTTTGAGGTTTTGCCCGCTAGCAGTCACGATCCCGGGAGCAGGAGTCTGAATTTCAGTTTTAACGCCAAATTCATGAAACGTGTCTACGAGTGATTGTTCGTGGCTACTAGCAAGGGCGATCGCAATGCTTTTGGTCGGTTTTGGGCTCGATTTCAGAAACTCTGACTTTGGGAACAATCTCTTAGCCTCTTTGAAGAGGGTATCTTGAACTGCTTTATTATTTTTGATCGCAGATTTGACACAGCTGACTAGTGACTTAGTCACATCGTTGAGGGCTTTAGCATGATGTGATTTCATCTCAATATTCACCATTCCGGACTCTTGATCCATTAAACCGATTTTCGTTCCGGGGCTCTGCTCAATCTCGGAGAGCATTTGGTTCCTTTGATCGAGTGTAGCAATGGCACCCTCAAAAGATTTCTCGGCGTAATACAAATCTTGTAGGATGTTTGGATTTCCTTGACTGAGCAGGAAAGAAACTGAATCGAAATCGATCCGTTCGTCTGCCCGAGTTTGAGAGTATCTTACAAATTGGAACACTCCATCTTCCATAGGTGCAAGAAATTGAACAAAACCTCGCTTTAGGTTTTCGAGCGTGCCGTTCTGGAATATGAGTACTAGTTGTGCCCTTTTCAGGGCTGCTTTGCGTCGCTCATTCTCTTTCTTTCTTTCGTGAACCTGCGAAAACCAGTAAGCTGCAAACGCTCCGAAAGCGGCTCCAAGGAGAGCGGGAAAGAAGCTAGAGTTGTCGAGGAATTTTAGAAAAGGTAATACTCCTTCCCAAAGTCGAAGAAAGGGTTCTTGCCAGGCATGATTCTTCATATT
>JAKSBG010000239.1 GCA_022361255.1 Verrucomicrobiales bacterium | reverse complement strand
CTTTGACCATCTGATAGGGTTGGAACACATAGGAACGAATCTGGCTGCCGAACGCAATTTCGCCTTTCTCGCCATACTGCTGTTCCATTTCAGAACGCTTTTTGTCTTCCTCGATCTGAAGAAGCTTGGCTTTGAGAATCTTAAGAGCTACCTGCCGGTTCTTGTGCTGGCTCCGCTCCACCGTGCATCGCACGAGGATTCCGGTAGGCAAGTGCCGCATCAGAACACCGGTTTCCACCTTGTTCACATTCTGGCCGCCTTTACCTCCTGATCGCATCGTCGTAATTTCGAGATCGGATTCCTCGATTTCCAGTTCGGGTTCCTCTTTCAAATCAGGAACCGCCTCGATGCTCGCGAAGGAAGTGTGGCGTCGGGACTGCGAATCAAACGGCGAGATCCGCACGAGTCGGTGCACGCCGTTCTCACAGTTCAGATAACCAAAGGCGTTCTCCCCTTCAAAGCGAATCGTTGCGCCGCGCACACCCACTTCCTCTCCCGGTTGCAAGTCGACCATTTCAGTCTTGAATCCCTGCTGCTGTCCCCAGCGCTGGTACATTCTCACAAGCATATCAGCCCAGTCGCAGGCTTCCGTTCCCCCGGCTCCGGCATGAATCGTAAGGAAGGCATTCTCCGAATCATGCGGCCCGTCGAGAAGGGTGAGAAGTTCAATGCGATCCAACTCCTTCTGAATGGCATCGACTTCGGACCGGACTTCCTCAAGGGACGATTCATCGCTCTCCTCCTGCGCAATTTCGATGAGCACAGAGAAATCCTCGATCCGGGAACCAAGTTCGCGAACCGGATTGATTTTATTTTTCAGCGCAGCGACTTCTCCAACCCGTGCCTGGGCCTTGTCCTTGTCGTCCCAGAACTCGGGAGCGCTCATTTCGGCCTCGTAGGCCTCCAGTTTTTTTTCCAGCTCAGGGAAGTCAAAGATACCGCCGCAGCTCAGAGAGCCGGGCTTTTAGAGATTCGGTATCGATCGCGTTTAAATCGTCACTCATAGAAGGGTGTATCCTGTTCCACAGATTTGGAAAAATGTAAACTTTGGATTACTGATAGAGTGAACTTTTCATGAAAGCACGAGGCACTCTGATCCGACGCTCGCCCCTCACCGAGACGAGCCTCATCGTGCACTGGTGTACCCACGAAAACGGCATCGTAAAAACGGTAGCAAAAGGAGCTCGGCGCCCCAAGAGCCCTTTCGCCGGGAAGCTCGACCTGTTCTACCTCTGCGAAATCGAGGTGCATCCCGCAAAGAAAGGCGATCTGCATATTCTGAAAGAACTCAAGTTGGAACGCCCGCGCCTCGGCCTGAGAAAAAACTACCTGCAAACACTCGCCGCCTCCTATTTCGTAAAGCTGGTCGACCGCGTCTCGGAACCGGAGACCCCCCTGCCGGAAATCGCCGACCTCTTGGACCGCGGCCTGAATTTCCTCGAAGAGAATGACGCCGACTGGCGAGCCGTGAATCATTTTGAAAAGCAATTGGCTCAATTCCTCGGCGTGATTGAACCCGGTGTCGAACCGATCCGTTCGCTCGGGGATATTTTCGGAAAAATGCCCGATCAGCGCGGGGAGCTGGAGGGGCGGTTGGGGTAGCAAAGGGGTCTCCTACGAAGATCAAAAAATTCAGCGCCCATCTATAAAAAATTCATTTTTTCGGTAACCGATACTCCCGTACGGGTAAGTAATCCCCTACCGAGAGGACGGAGGTTGTTCAGATCGAATTCACTACTCTATCACAATCCTACTAACACTTGCATTCCCACCGCGAATTCGATACTGCCTTCCCCCTCCGAACGACAGCACTTCGCCCCTGCAAACTCAAAATGAAGCCCCTATTTTTCGCCTGTACTTTTTTATTAACTATTTGCATTAACATCTCGCACGCAGATTCCGTCTCATGGACTGGGTTGGGTGACGGCGTAACTTGGAACGATGCCGCAAACTGGAGTGGAAATTCCGTTCCAGGATCAGACGACGACGTATCGATCAATTCCGGTGCTTCCCCGGTAGCAATTGCTTCGAACGTCACCGTTAACAGCCTTATATCCAGTCGCTTAATCGAGATCACAACCGGCGGATCTCTCCGGTTCAACAGTTCCTCGTCACTGACAGGAGGACTTCAGCAAGATGCCGGAAGCTTGATCGCGGTTGGGAGCAGCACAGTTGTCGACATTTCAGGAACGACAACCTTGAATGGAAACAAAATCGAAACCCTCGCAGGAGCTATTCTGAATCTGAATGGAATCGTGAACTATACAATGCCGGAAAACATCTCTGTGGAATGGAGGAGTTTGGAAACGAACAGTCAGATTAACTTTCCGAATCTCGAAACAATCACAGGTAGTGCTAGTCAAAAGTATCTCACGATCGTGACAGAGCGAAATACGGGATCTTCCATTTCCTTTCCAAAGCTCACTACCATCACAATGCCTGCTGATGGCAACGATAGACACGACAGCGGTATTCTCATCCGGGCCTTGAGCACCGGTTCCGTCATCTCGGCTCCGCTCCTTGACACCTTCGAAGACAACGATACCCACCCAAATTCCAGTCTCACGGCTGCTAG
>JAKSBG010000178.1 GCA_022361255.1 Verrucomicrobiales bacterium | reverse complement strand
CGATCCAGCGGCCTTTGAGAACGGTCCGGCCGCTGCGGTAGAAGGTTTTTTTAAACCACGGAATCATCGCACGGGCGGAAGCTTTGGTTCCGGTGCGGGTAATATCGTTGTAGGGGAGCGCGAAATAGAACGGATTCTGACCGGGGGTGAATCCTTTGGGGATGTAGCCGTCGCGGGCGCTGCGTTTCGGGTTGTCGTATCCACCGTAGTTGGATGTCCACCGCATGTCCCAGGCGCTGACCGTGTTTGGCGTAGGGTTGTTCTGAGTGGGAAGTTCCCCGACCCAGAAAACGGTGGTGACAATGTTTCGTTTCCAGGGAAAACGGGTGTAGATGTCGCGGGGACTGGTGGGAGCGAAAACCCGGGGAAGCGCCGGTTTTGCAATTGCGACAGGCAAAGCACCGGGAGTCAAAATATCGGAGTTGGCAGCGGCGAGCGGGCGGATCGCAATGGCATCGGGAGAAGAATTTTCCCCGACGATGGATTCGGCAGCGTTCGTGCCACCACTGACACTGGCGGTCGACAGATTTTGCGCAAACGTTGTTGTCGATGCGATAGACACCGTCACGATCAGAACATGCGCCAATGCTTTGAGGGGAGTGCTCACGTCTTGTATTACGATTCAGAGGAGGATTTCGTGGGCGAAACTGAGAAAACGATACCAAAAACAAAGTTCTTGAGAACTATTTTCTCACCTTTTTTCCAGAAATTTCAACAGAAATCGAAAATTATGGCTTATGAATATTAATTCAAAAGCGTTCGCTTTCAGGCTGTTATTCCCGGCTACGGGAACATTTGCCGCGAGAGCACGGTGTCGTGACGCCAGTTTTCGTCATCTTTTTCGGGATGATCGAGAGTGTAGTGCAGGCCCCGGCTTTCTTTCCGGCGGGCAGCGGAATTGACAACCAGTGTTGCGACTTCAACCAGATTTCGCAATTCCAGAAGTTCGGTGGTGACGCGAAAGTTCCAGTAAAATTCCTGAACTTCCTTTTGCAGATTGCGAAGGCGGGTTGCGGCACGTTGAAGGCGTTTTGTCGTGCGGACAATCGAAACGTAGTCCCACATCAGTCGCCGGATTTCGTCCCAGTTGTGATAGATCACCACCAGTTCATCCACGTCCGTAACATTTCCGGATTCCCATTCGGGTAGGGTGAGGTTTTCCTGCGGTTTTTCCGGAGGCAGAGTTTCGAGACAATCGGTGAGGGCCAGTTTGGAAACGACGACACCTTCGAGAAGGGAGTTGCTCGCGAGCCGGTTCGCTCCGTGCAGGCCGGTGCAGGCGACTTCGCCGACGGCCCAGAGTCCGGGGAGAGATGTCTTGCCGTTGACGTCGGTTTTCACCCCGCCACACTGGTAGTGGGCGGCGGGGACAACCGGGATCGGTTGTTTCGTAATGTCGATATCCACGGTGAGGCAGGTTTCGTAGATGTTCGGAAAGCGGTCTTTCAGGAACTCGGCCGGTTTGTGACTGATATCGAGGAAAACACAGGGACCCCCGGTTTTTTTGATCTCCCGGTCAATGGCACGGGCGACAATGTCCCGCGGGGCGAGTGATCCACGGGGATCGTATTCCTGCATGAATTTTCTACCGTGCTTGTCGATGAGCTCGGCTCCTTCACCACGCATGGCTTCTGTGATGAGAAAGGATTTCAGTTCGTGGTGGTAGAGGCAGGTCGGGTGGAACTGGATGAACTCCATGTTCGCAATTTCGCAACCGGCACGCCACGCCATCGCGACGCCGTCACCGGACGCGACCTTGGGATTGGTGGTGTAGAGATAGACCCGTCCGGCACCGCCGGTGCACAGCAGGACCCGGTCAGATCTCATCGTGATGACTTCACCGGACTCCTCATCGAGAACATAGATGCCGACACAACGGGACGGATTGGCGAGGGCGAGCTTCGCGGTCGTGATGAGATCGATCGCGAAATGATGCTCAAAGATCTCGATGTTTTCGGTTTCCCGTGCTTCGGCAAGAAGCTTGGTTTCGATTTCGCGGCCCGTTGTGTCTTTGTGATGGAGGATGCGCCGTTTGGTATGTCCGCCTTCACGTCCGAGAGCAATTTTCTCTTCACCGTTTTCGGTTTTCTTCTTGTCGAACTCGACCCCCCAATCGATCAGCTCCCGGATCGCTTCGGGACCTTCTTCCGCGATTCGCCGGACAATCGGCTCGGGGCACAAACCGGCTCCGGCATCGAGAGTGTCAGCCACGTGGGCGTCAATCGAATCATCAGCGCTTTGCACGCAGGCGATACCACCCTGTGCCCAGGCCGTGTTGGTTTCACCGGCATCGCGTTTCGTTACGACGGCAACTGATCCATACTTTGCCGCGCGGATTGCGAAAGACAAGCCGGCAATTCCGCTGCCGACTACGATGAAGTCATATTGTTTCACGTTTCGTTTTCGTTGGGGGTTTGCTTCTGCGTGAGAGCGGAGAGAGTTTCTTTGTCTTCGATGCGAAGATTGACATCGCGCTGCGGAAAGGGGAAGGAGATTCCGTTTTCATGGAAGGCATCCCAGATCGCAAGGAGGACCTCGCTTCTCACCTGACCGATACCGTTGTGAGGATCTTCAATCCAGAAGCGAAGTTCAAAATTGACGCTGCTGTCGCCGAATTCCATCAGGTTACATCGGGGGGCCGGGCTCGCCACCACTCTGGGGGCCTGTTTGGCGCAGTCAGTGGCAAGCTCTATTGCTTTCCGGAGATCCGATGAGTAGGAAATCCCGAAAGGAGCGCGGATCCGAACCAGTTTGCTGCTGAAGGACCAGTTGATGACTGGATTCGTGATAAGGTCCTCGTTGGGAATGAGATGCTCCTTGTTGTCCCTGGTGACCACCGAAGCGTAGCGGAGGTTCAAGGAATTGATCCATCCGTAGGTTTGTCCGATTTCAATGACGTCACCGGGCTTGATCGATTTATCGAGAAGCAGAATGATTCCGCTCACGAGGTTTGAGACGACCTTCTGCAAACCGAAGCCGAGTCCCAGTCCGAGTGCACCGCCGAACACGGCGAGCGTGGTGATTTTAATTCCCATCACTCCCATCGTGATGAGGAGCGTTAGGATGAAGAAGCCGATGCGAAAGGTCTTCGTCATCAGGACCCTCACGTTCGGAGCGAGATCGGAAACTTTGCAGAGCCGGTTCGAAATGACGCTGGATGCGACTCCACCGAACCAGAAGAGAACCGAGAACACGACGACACCCTGCAAAATTTGCAGGGCGGTAATGTTCAGGGTGCCGAGGTCCAGAGAGAGTCTGTCGAGAAAATTGGTGACGTTGTCGAGAAAGCCGAGGATGTGCAGGGTGATTATGGCAAACAGGGCCGTCGAGATGACACTCATCCATGACTTCCAATTGAAGAATTTGGAAGGGAGGTTGATGAAGAAAAACCAGGTCAGGATCAGCGAATAGGTCCGCAGTAGCGGGCATGGAAAACCGGCAACGCTTGCAGAGAGAACAACGATCCAGGTCGTGATCACGAGAATGATTCTCCGTGGACGGAGTTTTTTCCGGCTCGGAATCCGCTCAACAAGCCGCTTGAAGGAAGGCATCTTGCCGCGCTCCAGCTGGGTGAAAAGAAGCAGCGATATCAGGATGGATCCGGCAATCAGTCCGATGTCGATCCAGAAATCAGCCGAAGTAACAAGCGAAGTTGCCCATCCGCGGAGATGTTCGATGTCGCCGCTTCGGACTGCATGGACGGCACTCTCGACGTAAGCCTCCACCTCTGTGTCGGGAATCGCGTCGGTATCGAGCTGCTGAGGTTTCCCGAGTTGTTCGGCGGCCTCCGCGAGAGGAGATTTCACTACAGGTTCGCTCGCTGCTGCAGGAGCCTGTGTATTCGAAGCTGCTGGTTCCCGGGCCATTTACGAATCGTAGGTTCGCCTGTGGCGGCGAAGTTGTCACTACGCATTCAAAGCAGGCAGACCGACATTGTCAATCAGCCTTGTCTGACCGAAGAATACGGCTGCGAGCAGGCGCGGGGTGGTGTTTTTGAAATCAGTTAGTGCTTCCAGGGTGATGGAGTCAACGATTTCGAGATAGTCGATCCGCGCGGGCGGGGCGCTTTCTATCTCTCGCGTCAGTTCGGCGACGGCTTCCAGCGGACTTTCAAGTCGACCTTCTGCGATCCCCCGGGCGACGCGGGACAGAGCGGCAAAAATAATCGGGGCATGTGCTCTTTCCTCTTCCGAAAGATAGGCGTTCCGTGAGCTCATCGCGAGTCCGTCCGCATCGCGCACGGTCGGGCCGGGAATGATTTCAATGGGGAAATCGAGATCCCTCACAAGTCGACGCAAAACTGCCAGCTGTTGAAAATCTTTCTCCCCGAATAGGGCGGTTGATGGTTGTGTCAGGAGAAACAGCTTGGCTACCACGGTGCAGACTCCGTCAAAATGGCCCGGGCGACTAGCGCCGCAGAGCCGGTGGGAAAGGGCAGACTCGTGGATTGATATGGAAGCGTCCTTCTCATACATCTCCCCGGCTGCCGGTGTGAAGACTGCCGAGGCGCCGTGCGTTTCGCAGAGGGCAAGGTCATCTTCGAGCTGACGCGGATAGGAATCGAAGTCTTCATTGGGTCCAAACTGAGTCGGGTTCACGAAGATGGTGGCGACGATATCATTTTCGGGAGTCGTCTCGCGGGCGAGGTCGATCAGGCTGGTGTGCCCGCGATGGAGGGCGCCCATTGTCGGCACCAGCGTTCGTTCCCTGCCTCTGCGATCGCGAATCCAGTTTCGCAAATCCTGCTTCGACTGGAGGACTTCCATGCTACTTGCCCGCGACAGAGATGAGGTGGGTATCGGTGCGGAGAAAAAGGCGGTTGTTCGCAATCGCCGGAGTCGCGTTCATTCCGCTGTCGAGGTTGGAGCGCCCGAGAATCTCGAATTGTTTTCCGAGCTTTACTGCGACGAGCTCACCGTCACGGCTTCCACAAAAGATTTTGCCGTCGGCAATCACCGGGGAGCTGAAGAAGTTCCCCCCGATTCTTTCGCGGTAGATTTCCTCACCCGACTTGGCATTGCGACAAGTGAGAACACCACCGTCGCCCCATAGATAAAGGAGTCCTTCATGGATGAGGGGAGTCGGCACGTAGCTGAGACCGTCTTTGATGCCGAGTTCGTAGAGCACTTCGGGATCCTTTGATTTTCCGGGAAGAAGGGCTGTCGCCATCTTGCCGGCACCGCCTGATCCGACCGAGGCAAATACCATTCCGCCTCCTGACGTGATCGAACTGACGCTGCGCTGGGAATACTTCCCTTTGTGCTCCCAGACGACTTCCCCTGTCGCCGGAGCCAGCCCCTTCCATCCGTCATTGGTTTGGAAAACCACTACGGTCGGGACGCCGTCTACATTCATCAGGGTGGGAGTGTTGTAGGCGGTGAGGTGTTTCTCATCCGCTCCTTCGGTGACGCGTTCGACTTCCCAGAGCGTTTCACCGGTAGCGGGGTCGAGTCCGATAACCTGGCTGCGTTTTTTCTCTACCGAATCGGTATGAAGAATCAATACGTCCCCGACCACGATGGGCGAAGAGCCGAATCCGTGATCGGAGGAGAATGCGGGCCAGTCGCGCTGCCAGAGCTTTTTTCCTTCATGGGAAAGAGCGAGCGCTTCCGTTTTTTCGCCGGATCCCCAGACGATAAAAACGGCGTCTGCCGTCGCGGCCGGCGTGGAAGAGGCAAAATTGTTGTGCTTGTGAAGGTTGTGCTCAGCAACCGGGGCGGACCATTTCCACTGTCGCATTCCGGAGGTGCAGTCGTAGCACTCGACCCTGCGTTCGCCGGATCCGGGTTGGTAAATGGTCAGAAAGAGACTCTTGCCCCAGAGCACCGGGGAGGAATGTCCGACGCCATTCAGCTTGATCGCCCATTCATAATCCGCCTTCGTGATTTCAGCCGGCAGTCGGGAGATTTTTCCCATTCCGTCGCCATTGTCTCCGCGGAATCGCGCCCACTCCTGTGAATCGCCGAACGTTGGCAAAAGTGAAACCAATAATAGGGGGGCGAAGAGAAGAGGGCGACGAAACGTCATTTCAGAAGGGCTGAGTCAATTGATTCCAAATGCAACCAAAGCGACAACTCTCTGCTGTGCAACTGGATTCAGCGGCGTATTGAGGATGAGGTGAAAGTCTCATTCTTCGAATTCCCTGATCACCTCCAGAAAAGGCTCGAGATACTTCTCCGCCTTCTTTGGTCCTACGCCCCTGATCTTCAGCGCCTGATCTTCCGAAGTCGGGCGAAGGCGGGTGAAAAATTCCAGCACCTGATTGCTGAAAATCACATACGACGGCACGCCTCCCGCTTCTTTCGCGAGGCGCGTGCGGACTTCTTTCAGTTTCTCGAACAGCTCTTCATCAAAGGCGAGCTCGGTGAGATTGGTTCCACTCGATCCTGCGGACTCTACCGCTGCGAGATGCCCCCGGTCGGGCCAGGAAAGGGTGAAGTGGCGATCGCCCCGCATCACTTCCGTCCCGCGTCGTGTGATCACGAGAAGGGGGTAGGGCGTCTTTTTGATCATCACCAGCCCCGCTTTTTCCATTTCCGACAGCAGGGCGTGGACGTAGGCGGAGCCTTCCTCCTTGAGCAGGCCGTAGGTGCTGAGCTCGTGAAGTCTCCCTGCCGCGAGCTCCTGAGAGCGGCTGCCGACTAGCATCTGCACAATTTTCCCTTTTCCGAAGCGGGGTTCCCATTCGCCGGCGCCGTTCTTTCCGCAGGTTCGGGCGACGCCCGAAAGAGCCTTCCTGACAATATCGAACTCCTCATCGTCCGGTTCGCGACCGCTTCGCGCCGTGCTTTCGCTGCAGATGTCGCAGGAGCCACACGGACGGGAATTGGATTCACCGAAGTATTCGAGAATCCATTGCTGCCGACAGGTGGCGCTGTCGTAGCAGAATTTCACCATCGCATCGAGCTTGGCCCGGTCCCGCCTCTCTTTCTCGGCAAGAGCTTCGTGATCGAGCTGCAGATCGGAATCCTTGATCTCCGGATCGCGAAGGCGGGTGCCGCGTGCCCGTTCGCCGGGGATATCGAATCGTTCGAGGTATCCTGCCCGGACGAGGTGGGAAAGGGCACTGCCGACCTGCATCGTGTTTTTCACATTCACGATTTCCCCGATTTCCCGGATCGGAACAGCGACGGCGTCATTGGCGGAGCCGCAGAGGCGTCGCATCGCTGCATAGACATCGAGAATGATATCGAGCCCGGGATTGTTGCCGTCGATGAAAAATTCCTGTGTCCGGGTGTCGGCGTAGTTGAAGAGCAACTCACACTCAGACGGCTCGCCATCGCGGCCGGCACGTCCCGCTTCCTGGTAGTAGGCTTCGATGCTGCCCGGCACATCAAAATGTGCAACGAAGCGAACATCGGACCGGTCGATGCCCATTCCGAACGCATTGGTCGCCACGGCGACATCATAGCTGCGGTCGAGAAACACATTCTGCGCCCACTCACGGTCTTTGTCCTCCATGCCTCCGTGATAGGCGATCAGTTTCACTCCCATTCCGGCGAGCGATGCACTCACCTCCTCGACCCGTTTTCTCGTCGCGCAGTAGATGATACCTGTTTTGTGTTCGTCGACGAGGCGCTGGAGGCGGTCATATTTCTCCCGGTGACCTTCGCAGAGAATCACGTTCAGGCTCAGGTTGGGGCGTTCGAAACCGCTGATCGATATGAGCGGATCGCGCAGCTTGAGCACTCCAAGAATGTCCTTCTGCACCTCCGGTGTTGCGGTTGCGGTAAAGGCGGCCGTCTGCGGATGGTCCAGCTCCGCAACCGCTTCAGACAGACGGAGGTAATCGGGGCGGAAATCATGCCCCCACTGGCTGAGACAGTGGGCTTCATCCACTGCAAAGAGCGCGATCGGGACCTGCTTCAGAGCATGGAGAAACTGCGAGCTGCGAAAACGCTCGGGTGCGACGTAGACCAGTTTGAATTTTCCCCCCGCGAGGTCGCGCAGCCGGTCCGACTGCTCTTCCCCGGTGAGGGTGCTGTTGATCATCGTTGCAGGAATTCCTTTCCGCTGCAGTGCATCGACCTGGTCTTTCATCAGGGCAATGAGAGGGCTGACTACAATCGTGACACCCTCCATCACCATCGCCGGCAACTGGTAGCAGAGCGACTTTCCCCCGCCCGTTGGCATGACCGCGAGACAATCCTGACCGGACAACAAAGAGGACACCACTGCCTCCTGCCCCGGCTTGAACTCCCGGAAACCGAAATGCTTTTCCAGCGCATCGAGCGGGTCGCGCACGATTTCTTTGTCGGCTTCGAGGTTCAGTTCGTTCATTTGGTATGTGTTATTATGAACAATATTTTATCAAGTGCACCATGAAAAAGAACGGAAAATCACTTTCGCCGTTCGCGGGGAAAGGCTATTCCCTTTCGCATGGAAGATCTTCGTATTGCCATTCTCGGTCATCGTTTCATGGGGCGCGCTCACTCAAACGGGTGGAGCCAGGTCACGAAGTTCTTTGATCCGCCGTATCGGCCTGTTCTGCAAGTCGCATGTGGTCGCGATGCGGAAGATCTGCAGCTTTTTGCCGACCGCTGGGGCTGGGCTGAGATTGAGACGGATTGGAGAAAAGTGATCGAGCGAGATGACATCGACGTGATTGACATTTCCCTGCCGACTCATCTTCATGCCGAGCCGGCGATCGCCGCCGCCGAAGCCGGGAAACATATCTTTTGCGAAAAGCCAGGCTGCCGGAATTCCGAAGAAGCGGCAGCTATGCTGGAGGCAGCGGAGAAGGCGGGAGTCGTGCACTATCTGAACCACAACTACCGCCGCTGTCCGGCAGTCGCTCTCGCGAAAAAAATGATCGACGAAGGTGAGATCGGCGAGATCTATCACTGGCGCGGGGCCTACCAGCAAAGTTGGCTTGCCAATCCTGATCTCCCGATTGACTGGAAACTGAAAAAAGACACCGCTGCCGCCGGACCTCTCTGGGATCTCGGATCGCACGCCGTAGACCTGGCTCACTATCTGGTCGGAGACTTCGCACACCTCACCTGTGACGGAAAACAGTTCATCAAAGAGCGCCCACTTGCCTCCGACCCATCACAGACGGGGCAGGTCGAAGTGGAGTGCGCCGCGAACCTCATCGGCGAATTCAAAAACGGAGCGTTGGCCACCATCGAAATGACTCGTTACGCGACCGGGCGGAGAAATCGCCATACCTTTGAAATCTACGGGTCAAAAGGAGCCATCACCTGGGACATGGAAGACATGAACCGGATCAAATTCTACAGCGAAAGCGACCCGGATCACCTGAAGGGCTTCCGCGACATCCTCGTGACCGAGAGGTGTCACGAATACGCCAACGCCTGGTGGCCTCCCGGTCACATCATCGGATACGAGCACGGATTCGTCCACGCAGCTGCCGACTTCCTCGAAGCTGTGAAAAGCGGAAACGGGATCACACCCGACCTGAATGACAATGTCAGGATCATCCGCGTGCTCGAAGCAGCCCTTCGTTCGATGGAAGGGGAGGGGAAAGTGGTTCTGTGAGGGGGAATGTAGAACGGACTTCCCGGTCCGTTTTGCGGTGGGCTTGCTCACTTCCTTTGCCTAACGGGCCGGGTAGTCCGTTCTACGGGGCAAACCCTGTTGCGTCGACCATCAAACCCTGTTGAGCCCCCGACCGAACCCTGTTAGGTTTCGTTTTTTTCCATGAACATCACCGGCCTGCAGTGGAACCTTGCCTGGGAGGATCGCGACGCGAATTATTCGCGCGTTCGCGAGCTGCTTTCGGACGCCGGGACGACTGATCTCTTGATTCTCCCGGAAATGTTCAGCTCCGGATTCAGCATGAATGTGGCCGCGACGGCAGAGCCGGATGACCTGCCTACGGAGGCGTTTCTTCGTGAGCTGGCGGGAAATCACAGTGCGGCCGCTCTTGGTGGTCTTGTTAGACCGGGTGAAGAAAAGTGTCACAACGAGCTGATCGCATTTTCTCCGGACGGTGTGGAGTTGGGCCGCTACCGGAAGAATCGAACGTTCCGCTACACGAATGAGTCGGATTTCTACGAAAACGGGACGGACATAACGGTCTTCGAATGGCAGGACTGGAAGATTGCGCCGCTGATCTGCTACGACTTGCGCTTTCCGGAACTCTTCCGTCGTGCCACCGCGAAAGGAGCGGAGTTGATCGTTGTCATTGCGAGTTGGCCTTCTGTCAGGGTGGATCATTGGGTGACCTTGCTGCGGGCGCGTGCGATTGAGAACCTGGCCTACGTTGTAGGTGTCAATCGAACGGGACAAGACCCGAACCTGGAATATCCGGGCCGAAGCATCGTCGTGGATCCCCGGGGTGAAATTGTCGCCGATGGCGGGGCGGACGACGGTCTCATTGAGGCGGAGATTGATCTGGAGAAAGTCCGGGGCTGGCGATCCGAGTTTCCGGCATTACTGGATCTGGAATCCTGAAATCGCATTCGCCGCGCGTTCTGCTGCCCCCGGTTTCTTCTTCCCTTTTCAGGGGGGCAAAAGAAAAAGCGTAATACCGCCGAGAAATCGGTTGGAAAATTGCGGGATTGGCTTGCATGATGCGACCGATATGAACGGCAGCAAATTTCTTCTCGCTCTGGCATTTTCAGCGTCGGCCTTCTTCGCGCAGGCCGATGATGCAAAAATCGAAACCGTAGGCGGATCCGGTGAAAAGGGATACAGCGGGGATGGGGGTAAGGCGATGGAGGCGGCACTGCATCAGCCCTTCGGCGTGATCGTTTCCCCGGCGGGCGACATCATTTTCTGTGATACCAACAACCACGTGATCCGCCGCATTTCGCGAAAGGGAACGATTGATACGATTGTCGGGACAGGAGAGAAAGGTTGGTCAGGCGATGGCGGACCACCGCTGGAGGCAAAGCTGAATGAGCCCTACGAGATTCGCTATCACCCCGGGGGCGATCTCTACTGGGTCGAGCGCATGTCACATACCGTGCGCAAACTGGATGCCCGGACGAACCTCGTCTCGACGGTGGCGGGAACGGGAGAAATGGGTTTTTCCGGCGACGGAGGTCCGGGCACTGCCGCGCAGATGAAGCAGCCTCACTCAATCCAGTTCGATGCATCCGGAGAAAAGCTGCTGGTCTGCGACATTGGAAATCATCGCATCCGCGTGATCGATCTGGCATCCGGAAAGATCGATACCTGGTGCGGAACCGGAAAACCGGAGGCGACAAAAGACGGTGCCCCGGTCGGCCCTGACACTCCTCTCAAAGGGCCGCGTGCGCTGGATCGCGCGCCGAATGGGGACATCTGGCTCGCTCTGCGGGAAGGCAATCAGCTTTTTCGCATCGACCACCAAAAGAACACGCTCCATCACATTGCGGGAACCGGAAAGAAAGGCTTTCACGCGGAGGCGCGCAATGCTCTGGAGTCGCAACTCTCCGGCCCGAAAGGCGTCGCAATTTCACCGGATGGAAAGATGATTTATCTGGCTGACACCGAGTCGCACACCGTCCGTGCAGTTGATTTGAATGAGGATCCACCAGTCCTGAAACTGATTGCCGGAACCGGGAAGCGGGGTGACGGACCGGATTCACCGGATCCGTTCGCCTGCGGAATGGCTCGTCTGCACGGGATCGGGACCGACCCCGTTTCCGGTGATCTCTACATCGGGGATTCCGAGACTCACAAGGTCCGGATGGTTTCCGGTTTGCAGGGTGGGAAAAGAGAACCTCTTTCCAGCTACGAGACCGAGACTTTTGAAATCGACGGACGGGCCTGCAAACTGACAAAGCCAAAAAAAGCTGCGCCCGGAAATCCCTGGATCTGGCGATGCCGCTTTTACGGAGCGTTTCCGTCTGTGGACGAAGCCCTTGTCGCGGAAGGTTGGCACATCGCGTGGATTGATGTCGCCGATCTGTTCGGTGCAGAGGAAGCGATGGGGGCATTCGACAAATTTTACGAAGCGATGATCGCTCGCGGCGATCTGAGTAAACGCCCTGTGATCGAGGGATTCAGCCGTGGAGGACTCCCCGCAATGAACTGGGCGATCCGGAACCCTGAAAAAGTGTCAGGAATCTATCTTGATGCTCCTGTTCTCGATATTCACACCTGGCCCAAACAATTTTCCCCGAAACTCTGGCCGGTTTGCATGAAGGTCTACGGTCTTACGGAGGAAACCGCCGGTGACTGGAAGGGGCCGCTCGACAATTTCGGTCCCATTGCCGAAAATAAAGTGCCGGTTTTCCTGATTGCCGGGGGAAATGATGAACCGGTTCCGTGGAAAGAAAACGGGGCGATTCTGGAAAAGCGAATGAAAGAGGCTGGCGGTGATATCACGGTAATCGTGAAAGCTGCCTGCGGGCATCATCCGCACTCTCTGCACGATCCCGCACCGGTCGTGGAATGGGCAAAGCGGGTTGCGAAGTAGCGGCGTCTTTACCGTTTACGGATTGCGGACGAGAGCCCGGATTGACTCCAGAGATACGCAGGTGTTTACCGTCATCTGAAAATCCTCCTGCCGTCTGTCCTGCTGGGTGTAGTAAATCGAATTGGTCGCCGAGACCAGTCCGACGACCTGCCCCGACTCGTTTACGATGGCGCACCCGCTCGATCCGCGGGCGAAGGGAGCCGTGATCTGGAGCCGGGGAGCTCGCGTTTTCGGTTGAATGAAATAGCGTGAAACCATTCCCGATGTGAAGGTGAAATAGTGGGAGTCCGGGTGGGAGACAGAAAATACAGGCTCACCGACCTGGATCTGATCGGCGAGGGAAAGAAAGGGAAGACCGTCGGCGTCCTTCAGCCGGATCAGTGCGACATCGTGTTTCCGCGAGGCGGCGATAATTTCATCAATCGCGAAGGCTTTGCCGTCAGCGGTCATTGCTCCGAAGGCCCGCGCCCGTGCGAAATCGAGCACATGAAAATTGGTAAGAGCGAGGCCGTCCGCGCTGATCAAAACACCTCCTGCCGCGCTACCGTGCAGTTTGTCGCAATCGTCGCACAGGTAGAGATGTCCGACGAGAAGGGTGGCGGCTTTTGTCTTTTGATAGAGTTCCGGGCGGGGCAGGGGGGCGCGCGACGCAAGTTCTTCGAGCGCCATATCCGTCCGGGGATCGCTCCGCAGTTTGCGACGGAGTTCCGGCGCGGAAAGTCCGGCGCTCTTTTCGTGCAGGGCGCGGACTCTGCTTTCGAAATTGCGCAGTACAGTCCTGTCGTCGATCAGCTCCGGTTCGTTCCCGATTGCAGAAGCGACGAGCGCAAAGACGAGCAAACCAATTCGGAAATGCTTCACGACGGGCTGCTACTTGATGTTCACTTTTGCTTCGGGCAGAGCTTTTTCCAAAGCCTTTGCTCCTTTCGGAGTGGCCTTGCTTTGCCAGAGATACACGGCTTCGAGATTTGGAAGGGAATAGAGATGCTTCAGGCCGGTGTCCGAAACCTTCGTCCCGTAGAGATTCAAATACCGAAGCTCTTTCAGCTGCCCGATGTGTTTCAGGGCATCATCAGCGATTTCGGTCTGGCTGAGATTCAGACGGGTCAGGTTTTTTGTTTCCGTCAGGATGGAAAGGGAATCGCCCTGGACCGGAGTTTTTGACAAATCCAGTTCGCTGACATGAGGAGCGATTGCGGCGATTGTCCCGATCGCTTCCGGTGTCGCTTTTTCCGGAGAAAGCCGGAAATCGACAGAGACGAGCGGACTCTTTTTGGAAATCCGGGCGACGCGCGCGCCGGCCTCTGAGACGCTGGCCCATTGTTCCTCCTTCAACTCGGGAAGAGAACCGGCGAGGCGTTTGTAGACTTCCTGAATTTCGGAAACAGGAACTTTGTCCCCGCTGTTGGTTGTGTCAGCCGGCTTGCCTTCGGTATTTCCGATCCAGTCTCCGAAGTCGGCGCCTTCTTCAATCCAGGTTTTGAAAAGGGCAACTTCCGCTTCGGTGAGCGGGTCGGCTTTCCCCTGCGGCGGCATAAAATCGTCGTCGTCGTGGGGAAGGGTAACACGGTAGAAAAGTTCGCTTTTTCCGGGATCCCCCGCTTTGAGAACGGAGCCGTTCTCACTGCCTGCCTGGATGGCCCAGGCCGCGTCCATGCGCAGGCCGGCTTTTGGTTTTTTCGTGCGACCGTTTTCCTCGTAGGGAGCCTTGTGACATTCGACGCATTTGGCTTCGAATACCGGGAGAAGCTCTTTTTCAAAGTCGACGGCAGTGGAAAAAACCGGGGCCGTCACGGCGAGACCAAGAGAGAGGGAGAGTTTTCGCATGGCCGGATCATCGCGATTCCCGTGATGAATCGCAATGCGATTTTTTCCGCAAAGACATACGGGGAGAGGGGAACTTTGGTGCCCGAACCCGTTACCTGCTGACAAGTTTTTGGTAGGTGTTTGCCAGAGCATGCCATTCTCCGGCGGTGTCCCGAAGATCATGAGAATCAATTTTCAGCACGGGTTGTATGCCGCGCATCGTCGATGTCAGAAACGCACTTTCGATTTCTGTGACGCGGGTTAGGGGAAGATCCGCTTCCTCGATTTTGATGCCGCTCTCTTTCGCGAGTTTCAGGACAGTGTCCCTTGTGATGCCCGGCAGGCAGCCCGAGGAAACGGGTGGTGTTTT
>JAKSBG010000462.1 GCA_022361255.1 Verrucomicrobiales bacterium | reverse complement strand
TCTTTGGATGATGGGAGCCGGGGTCAAAGGGGGAATCAGCTATGGCGCCACCGATGAATTCGGTCGTCGCGCCGAGAAGAACCCCACCAGCATCTGGGAATTCTATTCCACCGTTTTGCACCTCCTCGGTCTCGATTACGAAAAACTCAGTTGGTATCACAACGGCCTCGACCGTCGCCTCACCGATGTGCACGGCCACGTCATCCGGCAGGTGTTGGCGTGAAAACCTGCTGCCGAATCTTCGACCGGGTGGGAGCAACACCTGAATTATCCTAAATCTCCGCCTTCTGGGAAAGCGGGGAGAGGCTTGCAACTCTCCCGCGTTATTCTTCACCGCTATCGATCCGCCTTCTGGCGATCTCAAAAGGGGCTGTAGCTCAGTGGTTAGAGCAGGGGACTCATAATGCGAAAAGGGCGTTTTTGCCTGAATTCTCCTGAGTAATCAGTCATCCTCTATGCTCTAACTGACAATGAGTTATGAAGAAAGTTACCAATCCTGAGTAATCTGGAAAAGTCCCAAATTTGAACATTGGGTTACAAGTCGGGTTACAATTCTTGCGCTTTTGTTAGAGTTTCGGTAGTGTTTGGGGGAACAGTGCCTAATGACTCCCGAAATCAAAGACTGGAAGGTGACAGCTTTTAAAAGGTTGGACTCAGCTATTCCTTGGAGCGAAGAGGAAGACGCGGAGTTAGATGCGATTCTCGACTCGGATTCGCCTGGGAAAAGATCGCTGCTTCACCATTTTCAGCTGTTGAATCCGAAGATTGATCTGGCATCGCTCTCGAATGGAATCTCTGCTTCTCAGTTGGGGGCGCTTGTTGGACAGCTTCAGGTTACAGTGAATATGTTTGATGGAATCGAAGCCTTTCTTTCTGTTAAGTGCGCGGATCTCGAATCTTCTCGTAAAGCTACTGAAACCGAATTGGCGAAATTGGAAGGAATGGATCTTGATTCGGATGCCCAGGAATTCACCGAACAGATGAGAAAATTGGTTAATGGTGTAGCGGTGTTGAATCTTATTCCTGAAGAGTTTGCAGAGTTAAGGGGCGTAAAGGAATCGTTGGATGGCGCTATTTCTGCGTGTTTGGCGCTGGCTCGAAAGCAAGTGGGGGCTGAACCAAAAATGTTTTTCGCGAGTTATGCGAATGCGTTGGGATCTCCGTCATTGGATTCAAAAGGCCAGATTATTTCCGGAAATGAGAAGACAACAAAGATCCATTCAAGTTTGCTTCTTCTTTTGCTTGCGGATGATGGCCTTGATCCGATTTCAAGTGTTACTGAGCTTCACAGAGTTTTGGCAGTGATGATCCCGGATGAACTAACCCGTGATGAGGAGTCGCTGGAATGGGTCGAAGAACACAAGCGTGTCGAGGGAGTATGTCGAACTCTTGGGATCACGTTTCGGGGGCGTGGGCGGCCGAAGAGTAAAAAACCGAAAAGCTAACAGGGGGCTCTCGGTATTTTGAAAGGCGTTTTGCTCCGAATCTTGGAGCATGGAAATTATTCCAGATAAAACAAGGCAGCCCGTGCCTAAGCTGGCGCTCTCAAGACGAGAAGCAGCTCAGGCCATCGGGGTAAGCGCGGTCACCATCGACCGCTTGACGACTCGCGGATTACTCAATCCATCACGAGCAACTCGAAGACCGCTCTATCCGGTAACGGAAATTGAGCGTTTTCTTCGGGAGACAACAAACGAAATCGGGAAGGAGGTTGCATGAAGGAATCCAATATCCCAGATGAACTTCTCGAAGGCTCATTTCTCATTGGTGAGTGCCGCGGTGGAATCGTCGATCAGATTGGCTACGTAGACAAGAAAGACGGGAGATCGAAAGACTTTCTGAAGCTCACGTATCTTTTCGAAGTCGGCAAAGCTAACGCGATCAAATCGGTAAAAGTCGATGTGCCTCTTGATCCGAAGATCGTCGATCCCGGAGAGGTGAAAATGGAGTTGAATCGGGGGCAGCGCTACCTCCTTCGATTGCAGAGTTTGAGAACGGAACGGGGAAATACAGAAGCCCGTTTGGTTGCCGGCTCTGTACCCGTTGAAATCGTCAAATAAATGAGGTGGCTGCGCTTGCGGTGCGGATGCGGCGGAGCCGCGCCGCCCGCTTCGCAGCCCCTTAACCTTGTATTACTCCAAACAACTCCACAGAACAGATGAAAAAGACCCATGTTGCCTTCCAGATGTCAGCGGAACGCCTCGCTGAACGCGGCCGGCTCTACTTCTGGACATTTACCTTCAAAGAGAAGCTCGATATCGTCGAAACGAGAAAACGGTGGAATTACCTCCTGACCCTCATGAAGCGACGCTGGCCAAAAATGTGCGGGCTTCGCGTCTTCGAGTTGCACAAATCGCATGGACTCCACGTGCATCTTCTTACGGATCGATACATCGACGTTAATGAGGCTCGAAAGATGGCAGCGAAAGCAGGGTGGGGAAGAATTCACGTGAAACGGATCCCGGCATCGAAAGTGGGATATCTGGGTAAGTATCTTTCCAAGGAGCGCCCCGCCTGTTTCAAGAGGTGGCGGCTCTGGGCTGCTTTCGGGAATGACTGGTCTGCAACAAAAGTCGGAGACCTCGAGAGACGTTCGGCCTTCACTACAGTTTACCAGCACTTCAAGCGGAAGTTCGAATGGGAAGGGAACAAGGGTTTTTTCCAGCGGATGGCGTTCGTCTCCGACTCGATTGATTTTGAGATCCGAATTGCGGAAAAGCAGAGGGAAGGTGGCCGACCTACAGAACTGGGGAGAAAACTCGCCGAAAACGGTCGGGTAGTAATTGAATGAAATCCCCCATTTCCCTGGAAATGGGCATCCAAAGCTCTTCGCTGATTCCAACTCCCACAGCTCTTGAAGGTCAAGCAAAAGCGCGTATAAGTGCCGAAGGCCGAAGTATCGGCTCGCCCGATATGGAGTTATGCCGCGGTTTTGATTGAGCGATTTTACGAATCTGATTAGACAGTTCCGAACGAACTACTTGAACGTCAATTCATGAATACTAAAGGTGATAGAATTCTTTTGAAATGTGGGCATAAATTTAGTCTCAGCGGGATAAACGTGCTGATCGGGCCCAATAACTCAGGAAAAAGCACTCTATTGAGGGAAGTTGCCGGAGATTTACGAAATACTAAAATAGTCGAGGATATTACGCCAAAAGTTTGGAACGAAGAGAGTGTTAAAGAGTTTGCGAGACAGAATGGGAGACCAGATTTTAAGTACGTTCTACCAGCTCCAAGTGGTGGCGAATGGAGAAAGGATAATTGGGATTCATTAAAACCTATTTTTGAACATAATCGTGATGAGATATTAAAGCATTCGTTTCGGCTTGCTTGGAGTCGGGAGGCAACTGTATTGGGAGGGAGTAAGCGGCTTGGGATTGTGATTGATCAGGACTATGATGGAATCGCTTCAGCTGAGGGAAATCCTAAAAATCTTTTTAATCGCGTTCGTGCAAATAAGGAGATCAGAAATTCAATTCGGAAATATGTCGGGGAAGTATTAGTGGATCAAACGTTCTGTTTGTGGACCCCAAAAACTACCAAGCTTCGCGCATTCATCGCTCATACTGAGCCGCCTGAATCCATAGAATATGCAGATTCACCTGAGGCTTTGAAGTTTTTTCAGTCTCAGGCTACTCCATTAGCAGACTATAGTGATGGGATTTGCGCGTATGTTGGGATTATAGTTAATGTGATTGCGGAGCCTTCAAGTATGTTCCTGATCGATGAGCCGGAGGCATTTTTACACCCATCTCTATGTTTTCTTTTGGGGAAAGCCCTTCAGAAAATCTCGAAGGAAAAAGGAATTGATTGTATCTGTGCCACCCATTCACCACATTTTCTCCGAGGGCTTCTCGCTTCAGATCCGTCGACGGTATCTGTGACACGCTTGACATACGAAAACAGCAAAGCCTCCGCTAAAACAATCTCAAGTGAGGATTTGCTTTCGATAATCCGTGACCCGCTCTTGAATAGTTTGGGCGTTACTGAAGCTTTGTTTCACTCTCGCGTAGTTGTAGGTGAGGGAGATTCTGATCGTTCATTCTATTCTGAAATTAACAATAGGCTTCTCGATTTCACGCATGTTGGCATTTCAAACTGCTTGTTCATCAATGCCCAAAACAAGCAAACAATTGCTCGAATTATCTCGCTGCTACGAGGAGTGGGGGTTCCAGCCGCTGCGATTACAGATGTTGATGTTTTCAAAGAAGGGGGTGTCACATTTTCTCGTATTTGTGAAGCAGTGGGGCTGCGTTCAGCTAACAAGAAAGCAGTTGAGACTCTTCGGTCGAGTGTTCATACGGCACTTTCTGCAGCAGC
>JAKSBG010000195.1 GCA_022361255.1 Verrucomicrobiales bacterium | reverse complement strand
TTCCGGTTGAAAACGCAATGATCATAGTCAGTAGCTGCAGAGCAATCGGCAGCACGACGTAGGGAATCCTGTCTCCTAACATTTCCACCAGATAGCTGCCGGCTCCAATCTCACGACTGAGAGATCCAATCGTAACGGCTAGAACCAGAATGACCGAACCGAAAACCACTCCCTTGAGCCCTTCGCCAATGCCTTCGATAGCATCCCCGAGGCGCATACCTTTGCACAGTGCCACGACAACAGAGACCAGCAAAGCGATTCCAAAGGCCCAGTTCACCTTTGGACTGCCGAGAAAAAGAAAAGTTCCCACAGCCGTACCAATCAGGAGGGCGATCGGAATGAAGAACTCAAGAACGTGGGGCCGGTAGCCCTTCGGAACCCGGCTGACATGCAGTTCTCTGGCGCTCATCGGTCGAGCGCCGGGGGCATCAAGCTGACCGGTTTCTTTCGCCCTCTCGTGAGCGGCCCGAATTCCGGGACCGGCAAAACGTGTGACCCCGAAACTGAGCAGTAACGTTCCCAGCACCGCTAGAATGCCGTAAAAACTGAATGGAATGCTGGAAAAAAAGAAAGAAATCCGATCTGCTTCTGTTGCTAAAAAGGCGACTCCGGGGACAAAAAGAAAAGCCTGCACATAAATCGGCCAGGCATTGAAAGCGAGAACCGATGCGATCGGAGAAGCCGTCGAATCCACAATGTAGGCGAGTTCCTCATGGCTCACGTTTTGCTGATCAGCCACCGGCTTCACAATCGTGCCAACCAGGACAACGCTGATAGTCCCGCCCTGAAAGAACAATGCCCCCATGAGCCAGGAAACGAATTTCGCGGACTTCGGCCCTCTCACAAAATGTCTCGTCATGAACTCCGCGAAAGCCTGTGCGGCACCGGTTCGCGACCAGATTCCCATGAGACCTCCCAGCAACCAAAGGTACAAAAGAATAATCGCCGCTGCACTTTTGCTTCCAATACCGGGAAGCAAAACCGCGTTCGTGATGTCAAAGCGTCCCAGCATGAAAGCTCCTACGACAACTCCGCTGAACAAAGCGGTGAGCGCCTCCTTCGTCACCAGACAAAGCGCGATTGCGATAATGGCCGGAAGGAGGGACCAGAAACCAAAATGGAACTTTGCCTCCAGCAGGGAATACTGCGTTCTTTCCCGGCCTTCCTCCCTCACCGTCTCCAGCACCCACTGACGTTCCATTTCCGGCTTTTCCCTGCTTGCCGAAAGAATTTCCTGTCGCAGCGGCGACTCTCCATAAGGAACCGGGTCATCCACCAGTGCCTCCTCCCCTTTGTAGGTGTAGGCGAGTTCGCCCTTTGCATTGATGTAAGTGCCGTAGGTCGTTTTTTGCTCAATCCAGTGCACATCCACTTTCGCCGAAACATAGAGACTGGCGGCCAGCCCGAGAACCAGAATAACAGGAGCAATCCATTTCGCAGGGCGCAGGAAGCTGGCAGATCCCACTTTGATATCCGGTTGATCCGCCGTCCCTGTTGCCGCCTCTTCAATTCCCGCGACCGGCTCGAAGTCATTCTCTTTAGCGGTATCATCCTGCAGATCTGGATCTTCGTTGCTGCTCATAGAATTCTGAGAAAATTAGATTCTGTTCAAATGGTATGGCCCGACCGGCAGAGCTCCAGCTTTTAGTTCTTTACCGGATCAAAAGTATCTATTTTCATTCAACCATAGATTCGAAAGTATGGATATCCGGTATCTCGAGAGTTTGATCTGCGTTTCTGAAATGGGTTCGATTGCAAAAGCGGCACGAATACAGCATCTCACCGCCGCAGCCGTCGGACAGCGTATCGCAATTCTGGAGGATCATTTCGAGACACCACTCCTCAACCGCCATTCCCGCAACGCAGTTCCCACTCACGCCTGCACCTTGCTGGTTCCTCTGGCCCGGGAGATTGTTTCGAAATTCCGGGAAATGGAAAAAGCCCTCGATCCTGCTGAAATTTCCGGGCAGTTCCGGCTAGGCACGATTCCCACCGTTCTTACGGGAATTCTGCCCGGGACGATTCGTAAACTCGCAAAAGTCGCGCCAAAGCTCGCTCTCGAAATCAAACCCGGAACCTCCGAAACTCTTTACTCGGAGTTGTATGAGAGAAAACTCGATGCGGCCATCCTTGCCCTGCCCCCCCATCAAATTCCGGATCGCTTTCTTTCCACCATCATTCGGGAAGAGCCGCTGGCCCTGCTCTCGAAGAAAGGTGCAGGGCAAGGCATTCGGAAGAAGCTGGAGAAAAATCCATACATCAGTTTCGACTCCCGCTCATGGGCCGGAAACGGGGCGGTGAATTATCTCAAAGACAATAATATTGATATCGAACCGTTTTACGAACTCGACGCCCTCGAACCGATCGAAAAACTGGTTGCGGAGGGAATGGGAGTTTCGCTGGTACCGCTGTGGCCGGATCTGAACCTGAACGCGAAACAGCTTCAATGCGAAGTCATCCGGGGGAAAAAATACGCACGCAAGATCGCCCTGATTTCTGAAAACGACCCCACACGGCAGGGTGTCGTTCAGCTGCTCGAGAAAAATCTTGGAGGGGAATAGCCTACTGCTATTTCACTTTCCCCGCAGCATATCGGACAGCCTGCGCAACTACCGGATGCAAATCCGGATTGGATTCCGGATGAGGGCTGATGGAAACGGCGCGCCCTTTTCCGAAACGTCCCGACACAATTGCAGGAGTGTTCACCATCGTTCCCTTCTGAGCTTCGAGACGACCATTCTCCCCCCGAAACCAGGCAAGCACTTCGTAGTCTTCCAGCTCTCCCGATCCATGTGGTGTTACGATGGGGCCGTTGTGATAGCGGACCGTGAACTGTTTCGGAATCCCCCCGGAGCCAAACAACCGGACGCCCTTTTCCGTTAACTCCGTTTCAATAAAGGCATCACCGCCTCGATACCAAAGCTGCTTTTTCCCTTCCCCTGGTACTTCCACCGTGCCGGTCAGGGCACGGGTATCGACGAGGTCGAGCGACCAGCTGTAATTAGCGGAGCAAAGGTAGGCACCGGCGCAGATTCCGACATAGCCACCCCCGCCCTCGACGAAATCCCTGACAGCAGCACGACCTTCCCCCCCGATATCGCGAGCCTGTTTCGAACCGCTGCCACCGGGGAAAATGACGACATCAAACTGCTTTAGAACCTCCGCCCGCATATCCTCCGGCCCGAGATGGAACAGGGCGAGGTCTTCCGCATCATCAACGACACCCATCACATCGTTTTTGCTTGGCCCGGTCCCCTCGCCATCAAAGCAGCCAACCTGCAAAGTATCGCCCGATTTCGGTGCCGCCAGCAAGTCTGAGCAATCACGATCAATCAGTCCGATGTGATTCAAAAACACGTTTACCATGAGCCGGTGCTGCCTGGTCCGGAGTGACATGGGTTGCTCTTTGTATGTCGTCTCGAGAATGACACCCTCCGCACCCATCACATTGATGCAGGCACGCGCCAACCCGGTGCTCACCGGTCCACGCCGGATCAAAGAAAACTTCCTTGCCGGATCGGTCACAGTCGTGTCTGCCGCAGCGATCGCCTTCGCGGCGAGGGCGTCCATCTTCTTTCCTCCCCGATAGATGATGCTGGAACCGACTGATTTGTCTTTTCCCTTCGGAGGCTGATGGGATCGAAAAAATTCATACCCCTCGTGTAGATCGAGAACCCAGTCCGGTTTCGATTTCATCGCGAACTGCCACAGGGCACGGGCCAACTCCCCTTGCGGCTCGACTTTTCCGACGGTGCTTTCGTCGACCGGGGGGAAGTTCCGGTTCAGGTTCGATATCTCTTTCGAAGCACCCGGAGTGAGGCGCTTGTTCGCATCCAGGGCGAGCACATTGGCGCGGGGGACCACTACCAGCTTCCCCTTCACGACCGGCCAATGGAGAATCTGCCCCGCAGCAAGCGAGCCCGCCGGTTCATTGCCGTGCATACCGCCCACGATGAGCACCGTCGGACCTTCCCTGCCCGAATCGACGATATGCCAGTCAGTCTCCCACTTCGTACCAACAGCAAGCTTGCCGGTTTGCCGGGAAAGGGTGCCCGCAGCTTCCTTTGCTCCGCACGGGAGAAAGACTAGAACCGAAGCAAGAATCAGGACTGCAGCTTTCATAGGAAAGCCCAGATTAGTCCCGCAGCAGGTTTACGAAAGGTAGGCGACTGCGTCCATTTCCACCTCGACTCCTTTGGGAAGGGCTGAAACCTCGACGCAGGCGCGAGCGGGAAACGGGGCAGAGAAATACGTTCCGTAGATTTCGTTCACTGTCGCGAACTGAGACATATCGGTGAGGTAAATCGTGACTTTGACGACGCTGGACATTTCTCCCCCGGCAGCTTCGACAACCGCCTTCACATTTTCGAGAACCTGTTTGGTCTGTCCGGAAAGTCCGCCTTCGACCACTTCTCCGGAAACCGGATCAAGAGGAATTTGACCGGAAACGTAGACCGCGCCGTCCATCACGACGGCCTGACTGTAGGGACCGATTGCCGCCGGAGCCTGATCGGTTTCGATAATTTTCTTATTCATTTCTGGAAAAGTTTGTCAAATAACCGGGGGCGACTGAACGAAATCCACCGCCATTGCCGAGCTTCCGAGAATCCCGGCGGTGTTTCCGAACTCGGCGGGGATCACACTCAAATTATCGTAGCACTCCACCGTCAGTGACTCTTTCAACCGGCGGCGAAGTGGATCAAAGAGAATCGATCCTGCGTAGGCGACTCCCCCGCCTACTACAATGACATCCGGATTCAAGAGATAGACCGTACTCATGAGGCAGGACGCGAGGTAGCGCGCCACTCTTTCCCAGGCCTCCCCTGCAACGGCGTCACCGCCCCGCGCGAGATCAGCGAGTCCTTCCGGAGTGTGATTTTCAGGGACCGGCAGCCCCTTCTCCCGATACATCTCCCCGGCCATCTCTTCGATTTGCCTGTTTCCGATGTATCGCTCCAGAGCCCCGGAATTGCCGTAGGGACCGTCGACGCCATCGTAGTCGATGCTCATCTGGCCGATCTCTCCGGCGGCAAATGCGCTGCCGCGATAAATTCGGTCATTCAAAATCAACCCTCCCCCGACACCGGTTCCGAGAGTGACACAAATGACATTGTGGAATCCCCGGCCGGCTCCGAACTTCCATTCGGCAAAGGCCATGCAGTTCGCGTCATTGTCCAACACCGTTGGCAGCCCCGTCTTTTCCCGAATCCGGTCACAAAGAGGGATGTCCGTCCAACCCTCGACGTTGGTCAAATTGTAGGTCACGCCTTTTGAAAAATCGACAGCCCCCGGAACTCCGATCCCGATCGCTTTCACCGTGGGGTGAGATTCGCGGATGGTCTGCACTTCTCCAACGATGGCTTCAATCAGTGCATCGGGCCCACGATACTCCTGCGTGGGTATTCGATGAACTTCGGTAAGCAGCTCCGCTCCCTCGACAACGGCAAGTTTTACCGAGGTTCCTCCAAAATCGATTCCGATAACTTTCGGGTTACTCATGTGAAAAATTCAATTCAGCGATCCTGATCAGTCCTTTCATGGTCAGCTGTGGATCGACCGCTTCTATCTCAGAAAAATCCTCGGCAATCAACGACGCATATCCCCCGGTCGCGATCACCCGGCATTCGCCTTTTCCCATCTCCCCGGAAATCCGGTTCAGAATTTCTCTTACCAGGCCGCGATAGCCGTGAAACGCCCCGGCCTGCATCGCGTGTTCCGTCGTTTTACCAATGGCACTGTCCGGGCGTTCCAACTCGATTTCCGGCAGCAAAGCGGTCCGCTCATGCAGGTAGTGGCGCATCGCATCCAGTCCCGGGGCAATCACTCCGCCGATGTAAGCCGGACGCTCGTCAACAATATCAAACGTAACCGCCGTCCCGAAGTCCACCACAACAACCGGTTGCCCCGGATACAACGCAGCGACCGCAGCCGCGTTGGCGAGACGGTCCGCCCCCACTGTGGAAGGGTCGGGAAAATCGACCTCAACCCCGAGGGAAATTTCTGCTGATACTTCGAGGAGATCGCTGCCGCGGCAGGCCTCGCAAATCGCATCGATGTGTTTCGGCACGACTGAGGCAAGAACCACCTTCTTCCACTCCCATTTATCCAGCAAGGACCCGATCTTCTCCGCCTTCACGTCATCGGAAAACAGAGCCTCGTGCCCGATCAACTCACCTCCGGATACCAGCGCAAACTTCGTCCGCGTGTTGTTGTCGTTGATAAGAAGATAATCGCCTGTCATCCCGCTCTACGTACCTGTCTGCCCCGCACCCAGATCGGCGTCGGAATGCTCTCCCTGAAAATAGAGACGAATTTTCTCCACCGGCTGCTCCAGCCAGAAACGGACTTTCACCAGTGTTGGCTCTTGCGGATCAACCACCTGGGCCGCTTGAAACGGGGAAAAGAAATGCGGAACTACGGCACCCGATTCCGTTTCGGCCCTTACCGTGGATTCGTCGAAGGCGACCTCTTCGCCATTCTTCGAACGGGCCAGCACCGTAATCTCGACGATTTTACCGTCGCCCGCGCCTCCATCCACATTGACAGAATCGACCCGAAAATCCGGAACTTCCTCAGTCGATTCGTCAGAATCCCCCTTCTTCGCCCGGCCCCCGTCCGTGCTCGAAGCATTGTCGACAACAACCACCTCTTTCTGCACCGGCTCATCACCGGATCCGGAGATTCCGCCTTCGGGATTCCTCTCCGGACGAAACGCCGAATAAAATACGAAACCGACCACTGCGAGGAGCAGCCAGATCTCAAATCGCTTGAGGATGACAAGGTATTTCATTCGGTCTTTCACTCTCGCCATTGCCGCCTTTTTCTTCAACAAAGGAAATCATCGTTTTTCCGTCGCACAGGAGCACTGACTACAACAAAGGTCGACCGTTGATCCCGGCAGCGAATTGTGTTTCACTTATCGTGTGCGAATCACTCTCCTTGTCCTCCTCACCTTTCTGCCTGCCATCCTGCAAGCCCAGGTTCCCGATGCCCCGGCCATCCGTGCCGTCGAGGCAGAGCCGGAAAAACTGGAAATCGAATTTCAGGCAGGAAAGACCTACCGGTTCATAAATAAGACCAACATTCGCATGCAAATGCCCGGTCGGGGAATTCGCGAAATGATTCTCGAGCATCAGGCACGATTTGATGCCACGGCACGGGCCGACGGGAAAGCCGGCGCGCAGATTAAGGCACGAACAGAAAGGCTGGCCGTGGACATTCGATCCGGAGAAAAACAACTCACCTTTGATTCGCTGAAACCGGAGGATCGCGAAACCCCGATCGGAAAACACTTTCTCGGATCGCTCAATCGATGGGTTGACGTCACGCTGAACAAAGATCTGCGCATTTCCAACGCTGTCGAAGGAGGAAGAGCCGGAATCGCGAGTCCACTTCCCGGCATGCCTCAGTTCGGACCTCGAGAACTGCAGCAAATCATCACCCAGGTATCCCAGGGCATTCCCGAGGGCGAAGTGGCACCCGGAGATGAATGGATCATCAAAGGGAGCCGCGACGTCGGTGAATTCGGCACCCTGGGATTCGAAGTTTCCTACCGTCACGCCGGCACGGTGGAATACGAAGGATTCCCCTGCATCCAGATTGATCTGAGCGGGAGACTCACCGGCGACGTCAAACTCCCGGAAGCGAAAACCAATCCACTCTCCAACGATCGCATGAATTTTCAGGGGACCAGCCTGAGCGGACGCCTCCTTCTCGACCCGGCGGAAAAAACACTTCGTCTCAGCGAACAGACCGTGAGCATGCTCATGTCAGTTCCAACCGGTCCCGGGCAGCCACCTGCAGAGGTTCCCGTAGAGCAGCAGGTCAATCTTCGACTCCTGCACGTGATTCCGAGTCCTCAACTGTGAGCGCTCCGGGAGAATCCCTCTTCAAATCATCCTCGAGGTGACGGATAAAAAATTCCGTCATTTCCTGATAGTGGTCATCTCCGCCCTCGGCCAGTACATTGGAGTGATATGCCGTCGGGATTTCCCTCCAGACCAGTTCGCGCCGACCGGCTGCGCGCAGAATCCGGAGGGAATGTTCCACCGGTATGACTTCGTCCTTCATTCCGTGCATCAGGTAGATCGGCACACGGGAGTCAGTCACGCATTTCTCCGGGCGAATCGAGCGGGGGTCAAACCCTGCCCGCCAACCACCGAGACGCATCGAAGCATAAATCAAAAAATCGGGGAAAGCCGGATGCAATCCCCGGTTTGCAGATCGCGTGACAACCTCCTCCAGAGAGGCAAAAGGGGCCACCGTGACCGCCGCCCGGATTTTCGGCAGCTCCGGCAGTGCCTGGAGAATCACCGCCGCACCGAGAGAATTTCCGAAAACCCCGATCGGCCCTGCATTTTCCCCGTCCCTCGACAGCTTTTTCTCCACCTGTTCGATGACCTCGGCCAGATCCTGCGACTCCCGAAATCCAAAGGTGCAGAATTTTCCCTCACTGGAACCATGCGCACGGGCATCATAGACAACACATCGAAAATCCGCCGCCACAAACCTCTTCGCGACCCAGAGCAGATTCTCTTTTCTGCCACCCCGCCCGTGCAGCAGAAAGATCGTTCCCCGCCGGCCTGCAGGAGGCAGAATCCCTTCATCAACGAGTCGTGCCTCCATCGCCCGCGTCTTCTCCGCCAACCCCATTTTTGCAGCACGCGTCGCCACGATGGCATCGAGAATGGTCCCGTCACGAAGGGAAACGGGGACAGGCTCAAGATCCAGCCCGAATTCAGCCGGGTTTCCCAAAAGCTCGTGATGACGGGCTTCAAGCTGTCGCCGTTTGGGAACAATGAAGCGCGTTGACCCGATCCACGTCGCAACTAATGCCGCTAACAGAAGGAGCGCCAGCGGGAAGAAAAAAAGCATGACCGCGCGGCGGAAGCTCAGGGGAAATTTCCTCATGCCGCCCGATACGATGACGCGGGCAGCAATCTTTCACCCCATCAGTTCGTATCCGGTCACGCTCAGCGCAAAAATGGCGGCCGTTTCACTCCGGAGAATGATCGGACCGAGAGAAAGAGGGGAAAAGCCACCCCCCAGAGCTGTCGAGACCTCCGCCGGAGTGAAGTCCCCTTCCGGGCCAACCATCAAAGTGGCTGCATCCGGGCGTGACTCGTTCTCCAAATCCCAGTCCTCGAGAATCTTTCTGAGCGATCTCGATTCCGGACTGATTGCCGCGACAATTCGAAACTGATCCGCAGTGCGCTTTACGAAATCCTCCACGGTTGCCGGCGTATCGACGAGCGGAAGCCAATTCTGACCACACTGCTTGCACGCCTCAATCGCGACTCGCTGCCACTTCTGCCGCTTTTTCTCCAGATCAGCTTTATCGATCTGAACGACTGTCCGCTCCGACAACAGGGGAACGATCTTCGCCGCCCCGAGCTCGGTCGCCTTCTGGATGATGAGATCCATGTTTTTTCCCTTCGGCACAGCCTGCCCCAGGGTCAGTTTTGCCGGCGGGCGCTCCGTCTTGCTGATCAGCAAGGGCTTCAGTTCAACGTGCTTTTTCGATGCGGAAGTGATTTCCGACTCTGCCTCGTTTCCTTCTCCATCGAAAACAACCACCCGGTCCCCTTCCCGACAACGCATCACGTCGAGGCAGTGGTGCGCCTCCTCTTCTGAAAGAGCGAGAGCCTCCGGGTTCCATTGATCAGCAGGAATGTAAAATCGGTGTGTGGCCATGATCTGAAAACGACCAGTTAACGGGTTTCCCCCCGTTTGTCCAATTCAAGCTGGGGCAAACAGGGTTGAGCCTTCCACATAACAGGGTTGAGTCCTTGACCAAACCCTGTTCGCTTCGGGATACTGAGGGCTATGCAGAATTCGCTTCTTGTCAGTGTGGTCGGCCCGGACCGTCCGGGACTTGTCGAACAGCTTTCCCGTGTCGTATCGCAGGCGGGAGGTAACTGGGAAGGGAGTCGACTGATCCAGCTCGGCGGACAGTTTGCCGGGATCGTCCAGGTGGTCGCACCGGAGGCGGCACTTGATTCGCTGACGAAAAATCTCGAACAACTCTCCGATGCCGGACTGACCGTTTCGGTGATTCACTCGGGTTCTGCGGAAGCGGCCGGGGAAAAAGCGGAAACGCAAACGCTCGAGATTGTCGGGCAGGACCGTTCCGGAATTGTCGCCGCCATTTCAGAGGCTCTCGCAAAAGAAAACGTCAACGTCATCGAGCTCGCGACCGATTGCCGGGAGGCGCCGTGGTCGGGGGAAAGACTCTTTCACACCGAGGCCACCGTCTCCGTGCCGGAGGGTGTCTCCATCGCATCGATCGTGGAGAAGATCGAGGCCGTCGCAGGCGATCTGATGGTGGAGCTGAAAGAAGACCCGGCCTGATCAGAACGGCTCGGGCCGGTCGTTTTCTCCTGCCGTTTCCAACGGGGGAGCCGGGTTCGCTTCTTCTGCGGTTTCCGAATCCGGCATAGCAGCAGTCTCGCTTTCCCCCGTACCGGCAGGCGTTTCGGCCGGAGATTCGGCATGTTCACCTTCCCCTTCAAAGCGGGGCAGCGGAATGACGAGTTTTCCGGGAAGGGGATGAACCCGCTCGTAGACGTTGCGGGCCAGCTCCCCGGCGACCTGGTATCCCCGGTCGAACATCTCCATCTTCGCATCGAGATTGTCGATGTAGTGAAGAGCCTGGGCCTCGGGCGTTTTCGGAACAACCGGTGACCCGAAAGCCAGTTCGCCGTGGTGGGAAACAATGAGGTGGAGAAGGTGAAGCCTGACCCGCTCGGAGTGCGGCTCGAGATCATTCCAGCCAGTGCTGACTTCCTCGTCGTCCTGGAGCTCGCGCCAGACCTTGTTCACGATTTCCATGCCGAGTGGAATGTGACCGATCAGTTCGCTGATCTCGGTAAAAGGCATCGTAAAACCATTTTCCAGGTAGGCGTTTTCCCAGAGTTTGCCGATGTCGTGAAAAAGAACACCGGCCACGAGCAGGTCGCGATTCAGATCGGTGTAGGCTTCGCAAATCTGCACGGCGGTGCGCATCATCTGGGACACGTGCTCGACCAGGCCACCGCGGCGGGCGTGGTGGTAGTCGCGCGCGGCTCCGGTCCGGCGGAACCGGTCACCGTATTGTTCCAGAAACCGGCGGCACAGAGCGGCCAGTCTCGGGTCCTGCATTTCGGCGACGGTATTTTCGATGAAAGCGTAGTCGCGATCCTGTTTTTCGCGAAGCGCCCCGGAACCGGCCAGCACTTCGGCGGCTTCGGATTCATCGAGTTGGCGCACGGTCCAGTTCCGGCCATCGATGGATCTTCCATCGTTCCCAAGCCCGAATTCCCCGTTTACTTCATAGAAGGCCCGGTCGCGAAGCTGGTCGCAGAAGTTGAACATCGGCGTGTTGTTCCATACCCGCAGCACCAGCGACTCTTCGGCATCGGCGAATTTGACCTCGTAAAATGGATTGCCGGTTTTGGTCGTTTTCTGAAAGCACTTTTCCAACTGCGCGTGAAACCGCATCGCCACAGCGACGGTTCCGGCTTCGTGTTTCAATTCTCTCAAGGTCACCAATTCCATCGGTGACGAGACTAGCGGCTTCGCTTTGACACCGCCACAAAAACCTTTGAAGCAGGGGACTGGTGAAGGGGGGGGAGCGGCAAAAAAACGGCTCACGTCGTGGCAAGCCGAACCCGCTGCAAAGTGCGATCGGCGTGAACAGCGAGCCAGACAGCGTAGGTGCCGAGTGCGACGGCCACGGTCATTGTCTCAGGACCAAGTCGACCCGAGAACACGAGCGGAACAGTCCCGAGACAGCCAGACAAAAATGCGATTCCGGTAATGGCAACGCGATGAGCTTCAAGACGGGAAGGCATGGATCCCGCACGCCTCGAGAAGAAAAGAAGAACCGCAATCAGCCCGGCGAACAGGGCGACCGGAGCAACAGACCATCCGGCCAAAACCAGTGCCGTTCCGAGAAAGTGGGGAATGCAGAGGAGCTCGCTGACGAGAGCGCCGCGAGGTTCGCGCATCACGGCAGAACGAAGCTGGACCAGCCCGAGTGCAGCGAATGCAGCAGCGAGAATGCCGAGAAACGGCATGGCAACAGATCGCTGCAGAAATTCGGGACCGGTAGAGGACTCAAAATGGAGATACGCGAGCGAACCAACAATCGCAGCCGTGCTGAAGAGCAGGCTCTTCACCGTCTCCATCGACGGACGGAAGGCGCTTCGGACTTTTTCCCGAAAGGATCGCCCGGATCCACCTGATCCCGCCCCTCCTTGTCCCGGGCGCGGTCTCAAGAACACACAAACACCGTCGTAGACTTCCTCAAGCCGCTCGCCGTCGACGACCGACTCGCGGGAATCGGGAAACTGGACGAGATATTCGTTGTTCTCTCCTTTCTCCCGGAGAATCACAAAATTGCTTCCTCCGGAAAGCTGCAAAATCGCGGGAAACTCTCCCTCCGGAATATCGGAGAGCAAAACTTTTCGGCGCTTTGCCCGCAAATGGTTGGCCCGCGCCTCGCGACGGACATTCCCGGCTGCCGATTTTCCTCTGATCGATGCCGCTTCGCAAAACTCCGCAGGCATGCCATGATGCCGCCGAACGAGATTCATCGCACGGGCTGCAGCAGGGATCGAAGCGTCACGGTAAGTTTCCATTTCTTTATTATTGTAATTATAAAAATTATAAAATAAAGAAGAAATTTCACCTTTCTTTCCTATCCGTGCAGAAAAGAGGCCGATCTGCGGGCGAGGTCACAGATCGCTGGTTTTATCCCCGTCGATGGTGGTATAGACTGCGAACGAACTTTTAGAGATCATCTCCGCCCTGCATGGCAAATCCGTCTTCCACTCTCCAGGATCCCGAACGGGATTCCTCTTCCGAAAATCCCTCCCGCAGTGTTTCGCGCAAAGAGTCCGGCCTCACCCGGGGACGCCGCGGATTTTTCGGGCGAATGAGACGCTCCTTTTTCCGGACTGAGACTCCCCGGACCGAGGAGTCCATGCTGCCGATGCTGATCGAGGTGTTTGCCGGTTTCACCAAGCTCGACGGACAGGTCGTCGAAGCGGAGATCGATTCCATTCTCGGCTTTCTCCGTTACGACTTTCCGGAAACGGTTTACACGGAGCTTCGTCAGCTTTTCATGCGGTCACTCCGGCAGCGTCAGGACCTCGAAGCGATTGCGACGAATCTCGCCGACAAGCTCACCAATGAGGAAAAGGTTCTCCTCGGCGTGCAGCTCTACGTTCTCATCAGCCGGGCCGGCCTGCCGTAGGAAAGCCTGATCACGTTCTATCAGTTCATGACCACTCTCGGGGTGGCCTCCGAGGCGATCAATATTGTGTACCAGCTCAACACGAGTGAACTCTCCCGGGTTCAGTCCGATGCCGAAGATACGCGCCCGCTTCCTCCGGGAGCGGATGAAGCGCACCAGCTCGAATCCATTATCCTGTCGACCTCCGATCTCGGCGATATCGCCATCGCTCCGTCCGACCAGGAGCACTCGGTGGTTTCTTTCCGTTTCCAGAATCTCATTCTGATCAAGAACCTCGGTCCCGGTGCCATCCTCGCGCGGGGTCGCCAGATCAACGCGGGGGAATTCTGCCGCGTCTACGAGGGCCAGCGCATTCTCATAGGGGAAGAAGTTCTCGCGTTTGAAGATCTCGTTTTCTACTTCAACTCGAAGAAGAATGTTTCCGCGGTCCAGATCTATCTCGCTCAGGACGGGAACGGAAATCAGTTTATTGAGAAAGCACGAACCAAGCAGAGCTACCTCAAAGCCTCCTTCGGGCTCGATATTCAGGTCGAGGTTCTCAACACCGTTGATGCGATCATCGGGGAGCGGAAGCTGGAGAAAGGTGCCAATTTCGAAGTGAGCGCTCACGACACGATTGATTTTCCCGATCATTCCGAAATCTCCTTCGACGACCTCCGGAGAAAAGCGCGCGAGCTGGGAGGGAGATTCAGCCTTCCGCCCAACCGCACCGCCTACCTCGTTTCAAATGATCCCTCCGAGCTGTCAGCGGGCGACATTCTGCTCACGCCCGGCACGTCCGGAAAGATCCTCCTTCGCATCAAGTGCGACTACCAAACCAAAACCGGAACGGTCGAAGTTCTCCATTCGGAACGTCCCATCGCAGTCGAGGGCAATCCGGTGAAAGGGACCGCTCCGGTCAACGACGGCAACGTCATTGCTCTCGGCGGTGGTCAGTATTTGCGCTGCCACTTTTCCGACGGAATCATCGAAGAGGAAAGAAACGTCATCAACACGCTCAAGGTGCGTGACGTTTCCCACTCCTTCGACCGCCGCACTCCCGCCCTCGACGGCATTACCTTCTCCATTCAACGGGGCGAGATGGTTTGCGTGATGGGCCCGAGCGGATGCGGAAAAAGCACGCTGCTGAAAGCTCTCGGCGGACAATTGAAGCCCCGTGAAGGGCGTATCGATTTAAACGCGGTCGATCTCTACGAAGCGCACGAGGACCTCAGTTCCTACATCGCCCTCATTCCGCAGGATGAAACCTACGACCCGCTCCTTACGGTGGAGGAAAACCTCGACACCGCCGCTGCGATCCGGGCCCCTCATTTTCCCGTGATCGAACGGCGTCGGCGGGTTGACTCGAAGCTGATCGAGCTTGGTCTTAATGAAATCCGTCACCGTCTCGCAGGCGACCCGCACACGAAGAGCCTCAGCGGAGGACAGCGCCGGCGTCTCAATGCCGGCATGGATATGATCGGTATCGCCGACGTCTATCTCTTCGACGAACCGACCTCGGGGCTCTCCTCAAAGGATTCCGAGCACGTGCTCGAAATGATCCGGGGCCTCACCCACAACAAGATCACCCTCGTCTCCATTCACCAGCCGAGCAGTCGACTCTTTCACATGTTCGACAAAGCGATCCTGCTCGACAACGGAGGCAAGCTCGCCTTTTTCGGGACGCCTCAGCAGATGCTCGAATACTTCAATGAAGCGAGAAAGCAGGAAGGCATTCACGCCACCACCTTCCCGACCGACGAAGGGGAGAATGACTGCGTCGGACTCACTCCCGACTTCGTCTTCGACGTGCTTGAGTCTCCGCTGCGCGACCTCGGGGGTGACATCATTTTCGAGCGCGATGCCCGCGGAAACCTGATTCCGGCGCGGCGGTTCAACTCCGCGTTCTGGGCGGACCGCTTTCAAACCTACCGGCTTCTGGAGGAGGTCAATCTCCGCGAGCTTGAGGCGGACACCTCGCAGACCGTATCACTTCAGAAAACGCCGCAGGCTCCGCCGCGCCGCTTCAAACACGATTGGGTCCGCTTTTCGAACCAGTTCAAACGGGCCTTTTTCAGCAAGCTGCGGAACCGGGCCAACCTCGCGACGACCCTGCTCGAGGCTCCCGCTCTCGCCTTTCTGATCTCCATCGTGCTTCGCTACACCGAGGACGATACCTACAACTTTGCGAACGCTTTCCACATCCCGACCTTTCTCTTTCTCAGCCTCGTTACGGCCCTTTTCCTGGGAATGACGAATTCCGCCGAGGAGATCATCCGGGACCGCAGTCTGCTGCAGCGGGAACGTCACCACGGATTCCGCATCGGTGGATACATTATCGGGAAATATCTGTCGCTCGGATTCTTCTCCCTGATCCAGTGCGTGATCTACCTGCTCATCGCTGACGCCATCCTCGGAATCCGCGACATGTTTTTCTCCAACGTTCTCTGGATGAGCATGACCTCATTCGTCGGCATCGCCGCCGGTCTGCTCATATCCAGTCTCGTCAGCAGTCCCAAAACCGCCGTCAACATCATCCCGCTCATTCTCATTCCGAACATCATCCTCGGCGGGGCGCTGATTAAATACGAGGAGATGAACCGCAGCCTCGATATTGTGCAGTGGTTCGCTCCGACCGATGCGGAGGAGGAGAGCAAACTGAAAGTGCCCGCCGTCTGCCACCTCATGCCTCTGCGATGGAGCTACGAGGCAATCATTATCGAGCATGCCGAAAACAATCCAGCCAGCAAACTGACGAACTACATCGAGGAGGAAATTCGCGCCTTTTCCGAAATTCCACTCGACCAGGAGCTGACCGAGGAACAGGAAGACCGGCTGTATCAGTTTAAGCAGGGCCTTGCCGTCGTGCATGGCCTCCAGGGGCGTTCGCCAGCCCATGTAGGCAGACAACTTCGGCGCATCCAAGCCGATCTTGAGAGCGGGACCTTCGACCCGACCCCGTATTTCAACAACCCCACCGAAGAGGGACAGAAATCCTACACCGCCGGAGACCTCTATCTGAATGGAAAGGTGCAGGATCTCTACAATCGCGCCGAAGTGGAACGGCAGGACTACCGCAAAGCGGAAAATCCTCCCAACATCTTCTTCGGCAAGGAGCGGCAGTATCGATTCCCCGTCGATTCGGAAAAGCCCTGGTTTTCACTGACTGTCCCGACCCTGCGCCTCAACCTTCTTGCCATGTTTACCTTCATCATCGTCGCGTTTTTCGCCCTTCGCGCGAGCCTGAAGAAGCAGTTGAGCAAGGTGTAGCCCGCGCGGAGCCCGCGAACGTTCAACTTTGAAATCAGGGCAACTTGGAAGTTGAAAGTTGTGCGTTGGACGTTGAAAGTTCGCCATTCGCAGAATGGCGTCAAAAGTGCCCGTAGCTCAGCTGGATAGAGCAACGGACTTCTAATCCGTAGGTCCCGCGTTCGAATCGCGGCGGGCATGCTTTTTGATCAAGGTCCTATCCCGACAGCCGGGGCGGCCGCCCGCGCAAGGCAAACGCGCACGGACACACCCCTGTAGGGCAGGCGCCCCGCCTGCTTTTTGATAAACCTTCGCATCCCGGCAGCCGAAGCGGCCGCCCTACAAGACAAACGCACACGGACACACCCCTGTAGGGCAGGCGCTCCGCCTGCCTTTTTGATTAAACCTTCGCATCCCGCCTGCCTGCCCCGCCACCGGCTTGCCCTT
>JAKSBG010000547.1 GCA_022361255.1 Verrucomicrobiales bacterium | reverse complement strand
TTCCCCGCACCCGACCACCGTTTTGCAACGGCGGCTACTTGGATGCGTGTGGCGCAGCCCTGTAGCCGCGCTCGCAAGAGCGTGGCCGCTCCTTTTCCCCGCACCCGACCACCGTTTTGCAACGGCGGCTACTTGGATGCTCCGCCCGTTGACGAATCGTCGATCCACGCGTTTTTTCCTTCATGAATCTTCCCCGTATCGCCGTGACGATGGGCGACCCTGCCGGGGTCGGCCCGGAAATCTGTCTCGACCTTCTCGCCAACTCCGGCATTTCCGAAATCTGCACTCCGATCATTTTCGGCAGCAACGAAGTTCTCGCTGCCTGCGCGGAAAAAACAGGAAAGAAATTGGATGCACCCACTTTCGCGGAAGCGGATCTTCACAATGCCACGTTACCCGGCATCTTCGACGCTGCCGACATCTCGATGGTCGATTTTTCGCCCGGAAAAACAAACGCAAAAACCGGTCGGGCTTCCTTCGAATTCATCACCAAAGCGATCGATCTCGCAATGAATAAAATCTTTGCCGGCGTCGCCACGGCCCCGATCAATAAGGAAGCATTGCACAGCGCCGGGATCCGTTTCCCGGGGCACACCGAAATTTTCACCGACCGAACCAAAGCGGAACGATCCTGTATGCTTCAGGTGTCGGATGAAGTGACAGCGAGCTTTGTCACCGTCCACGTAGGCCTTTTTGAAGTCCCTTCACTCATCACTGAAGAACGCATCGTCGAGGTGATCGAGCTGACACGGGAAGCGCTGCGACGGATCCGCGGTCACGAACCGAAAATGGTCGTCTGTGGTTTAAACCCCCACGCCGGTGAAGGCGGGCTTTTTGGAAACCGCGAAGAAGAGAGGATCATCATTCCCGCAATGGAGCGTGCCGCAAAGGACGGAGCGAGCCTCGAAGGTCCTTTGCCTCCGGACACCGCTTTTCTCGACTGGCGCCGCAAAGAGACGGACGCCTTTATCTGCATGTATCACGATCAGGGGCACATTCCGCTGAAGGCGCTCGCTTTTGATCGTGCGGTGAATACCACCCTGGGTCTGCCAATCGTGCGAACTTCGGTGGATCACGGAACGGCGCTGGATATTGCGTGGCAGGCAAAGGCGAATCCCCGGAGTTTGTTCGAAGCGGTGGAAATGGCGGCGAAGTTGGGAAAATGACGAAACTGTAGAATCGCATTCGTTCGAATTCCGGCATCTGACGGCGCCCTCGATGGACCAAATGAATGCGATTCCACGGCTTTTCCCTCTTCGATTCTTTCCACCGGAAAAAGAAAAACCCGGTCTCTTGCGAGACCGGGCTTTCTGACCACTCAACTATGTCTCTCAACAACCCGGGAGGGCATCGGAGACAAATTGGTATGCGCGGTGGTCCTAGCGCTTGGCAACGTCCTTGCTATTGTGATAGTCGTTATACTTGGACGTAGGAACGATGATGTCGTTGCCGGGGTAAATCAGTGTGCTGTCTCCGAGACGATTGAGGCGCTGGAGTTCTCCCATGTTGGTGAAGAAATCGCGGGCAAGTGCGTAAAGATTGTCCCCTTTTTTCACCGTGTAGTGACCGTAGGTCTCGTTGGTGCGGAGAAGAGGATTGTCATACTGGAACTTGGGCTCCTGTGTGGACGGTGCATCTTTCTTCGTATTGTCAGCAACCTTGGGAGCGGATGCCGGAATCGTAAGTTTCTGACCGAGGCTGATGACATCGGTGCGGAGACCGTTGGCCGCTTTGAGCGACTTCACGTCTGTGCCGAAGCGGGCTGAGATACTCGTGAGAGTGTCCCCTTTGGCAACAATGTGTGTTTTCGTCGCTGATGCCGGTGCTTTTTCACTTTCACCGATTACAACCGACTTTTCCTTTACCGGAGGAGGGGTGTTCTCATTTTTTACAACCTGAGTTTTCTCTTCCACCTTCGGTGCCGGAGGTGCTACCGGAGCGGGAGCCGGGGCGCCCGGGATGATGAGGGTCTCGCCGATATAAATAGGCTGCCCTTCACTGAGACGGTTTGCCGCAAGAAGATCGGCACGTTCCACGTTGTGCTTGCGGGCGATGCTGCCGAGGCTGTCTCCGTCTTGAATGACGTATGTGGACTGCTCGCTGCCGGCGGAAAGGTTTTGCGTCGCGGAATTCGTTGCTTCGAGCGTGGCCTGATCCTGATAGGAATACGATCCGGTGTTTCCACGAATGGCCTCTTCGATTGACTGAAGACGCGTTTCCATCGCGGAGATGCGGTCATTCAACTTCTCGACGCTAGTTTCCTCCGCTCCCAGAGAAGGAACAAAAATTGCGGCGGCCGACAGGGTAAGAATAGTGGTCTCAATCCGGTTCATGGCCAAGAATTTAAGATAAGTTTATAATTAAGGCAACAAAATAATACAAATTTGGGCAAAATTTTTTAAACTTTCCCCGGAGCCATTCCTGATAATTATGGCAGACCCTGATAAAACCTGAAACCCAACCGATTTTTCTTTCTTTATCCACACTTGCCGCACTGCTCCTAAACCGCTAGAAATGCCCCTCATGAAAATCACTTTCTGCGGCGCAGCCGGAACTACAACGGGCTCTCAGCATCTCATTGAGGCAAACGGCTCACGCATTCTTCTCGACTGTGGACTCTATCAGGGACGTCGTGACGACACCTGGGATCGCAACCGCAATTTCCTGTTTGACCCCTCCTCCATCGACGCCGTCGTCCTGTCTCATGCCCACATTGATCACAGTGGAAACCTCCCGAACCTGACCAAAAACGGCTTCGCCGGAAATATCTACTCGACCTTCGCGACGCGCGATCTCTGCCAGATCATGCTGACTGATTCCGCCCGCATTCAGACGCAGGACACGAAGTGGTTGAACAAAAGGCGTAAGAAAAGAGGTGAGAAACCGCTCGAGCCAATTTATTCCGAGCAGGATGCCGAGGAGTGCGTCCGCCACTTCGTGAACATCGGCTACGAACGCTCTATTCCGATCGCTGACGGAATCACCCTCACCTTCATTGATGCGGGCCATATTCTCGGTTCGGCGCAGGTCATTCTCGACATCGTGGAAGACGGCCAGCAAAAGCGGCTTCTCTTTTCGGGCGATGTCGGACGGGGCGACAATGAGTTGCTCCGCGATCCGGTAGCTGCCACCGACGTGGACTACCTCATCATGGAGAGCACCTACGGGAATCGCGAACACGAGCTTCCGACTCAGGCGAATCATCTGCTGCGGGACATTCTCGTGAGAGCGTTGGAAAAGAACGGAAAAGTCATCATTCCGGCCTTCGCGGTCGAGCGAACCCAGCAGCTCATTTATGTGCTGCACGAACTGACCGACGCGGGAGAGATTCCGGATGTTCCCATCTATGTCGACAGTCCCCTCGCCGTCAATGCGACCGAGATCTTCCGGATTCATCCGGAGTGCTTCAACCAGGAGGTTTACGATTTCCTTTTCGAAAAGCGGAACCCTTTCGGCTTTGAATCCCTCTCGATGGTGAGAAAAGTTTCCGAATCCAAACGGCTGAATGAACTGAATGAGCCGGCGATCATTATTTCCGCATCGGGAATGTGCGAAGCAGGACGAATCCTCCACCACCTTCGCAATAATATCGAAGATTCGAAGAATACGATCCTGTTCGTCGGCTACTGCGCGGAGAATACGCTGGGGTGGAAAATCCGGAATCGCTGGGAGGAAGTTCCTATTCTCGGCGACAAGTTCGAAGTCAAAGCAGACGTGGAAATTCTCGACTCCTTCAGCGGGCACGCCGATCAGAGCGAGCTGCTGGAATACTTTGAAGCGATGGGCGGATCAAAGGAACGGGTCTTTCTCGTTCACGGGGAACCGGAACAGGCGGAAGCACTGCAGGAGGAATTGCAAAATCGACACAATGGCAAGGTCGAAGTCGCGCAATGGAAGTCTACGGTTGAACTCTGAGCCAATCCCCTCTTTCTTCGGCAATCCGTCCGGGTCGCCCGCTTTATGAAGTCGCTTTTACTCACCAACGAATTTCCTCCCAACATTTACGGGGGTGCCGGCATCCACGTTCAATACCTGTCGCGCGAACTGGCTCAACTCTGCGATGTTGAAGTGAGATGCTTCGGTGACCAGAAAGTTGAGGAAGGCAATCCGACCGTCGAAGGTTTCGCTGCCGACCGCTCCGGATACTCCGCCCCGGATGCACTTCACTCCGTCTTTTCCTCGCTGCAAAACTGCCTCGATTTTAATACGAAAAATATCGATGCCGATGTCGTGCACCTTCACACGTGGTATTCGCACTTCGGCGGAATCCTCGCCAAACTCAACTACGGCATTCCCCTCGTGCTGACGGTTCACTCCCTCGAACCGCTGCGTCCCTGGAAACGCGAACAGCTCGGTGGCGGATACGATTTCACCCTCTGGCTCGAAAAGACGGCTATCGAAATGGCCGATGCAGTTGTCGCCGTCTCCAAAGAAACCCGCGAAGACATCCTGAGGCTCTTCGACGTGGACGAGGAGAAAGTTCCGGTGATCTACAACGGGATTGATCCGGACGAATACACCCCCACCGAAGCGCCGGAGGTTCTGGATAAGCACGGGATCGATCCGGAAAAACCCTTCGTCCTTTTCGTTGGGCGTATCACGAGGCAGAAAGGAATCATTCACCTCGTCAATGCGATTCAACACCTCGATCCCGACACCCAGGTCGTCCTCTGCGCCGGTGCTCCGGATACCCCGGCGATCGCAGCGGAAATGTCCGAAGCTGTGGACCGGGCAAAAGAAGGCTTCGAAGGCGAAGTGATCTGGATCCAGGAAATGGTTTCTACCGAAGAGAAAATCGCTCTCTACAGTCACGCCCGGGTTTTCTGTTGCCCGTCGATTTACGAGCCATTCGGCATCATCAATCTCGAGGCAATGGCCTGCGAAACGCCCGTCGTCGCTTCAGAAGTGGGGGGCATGAAAGAGATCATCATTCCGGACGAAACCGGAACGCTTGTTTCACTGGAACAGCAAACCGAATCCCCTTTTGAAGCGACCCATCCGGAAGTTTTCGCGAAAGATCTGGCCAACGCGATCAATGAGCTGATCCGTGACGAAGATCGCTGCGCCGCCATGGGGAAAGCGGGAAGGAAACGCGTTCTCGACACATTCAGCTGGGCTGAAATTGCAAAGGAGACATTGGCGCTATACGAAAAGGTCTGTGCAGAATAGCCCGGGATCCTGTGCCTCCCCGGCAGCTAGAGCAGCCGCCTTTCTACCTGACACGCACGACGACTTTTCCGAAGTGTGATCCGCTCTTCAGGTAGTCGTAGGCATCGCCAACTTCTTCGAATGCGAACTCCCGGTCAATCACCGGGCGGATCTGATGCTCTCCAAGAAAGTGATTGAGCCGCTCAAACATGGAACGGCTCCCCACGTATATTCCTGACAGATCCACATTTTTCGTCACCAGCGGGAACAGGCTTGCGTCCGGCGCATCGAAACCGGTAAGAACCCCGATCAGAGCGATCGATCCTCCGGCGCCGACGGAGCTCATCGATTTCTCCAGAGTTCCCGGCCCGCCCACTTCAATGACGTGGTCGACTCCGCGCTTTTCCGTTTTTTCAAACACCACTTTTTCCCAGTCCGGATTGTCGCGGTAGTTGACCAATTCATCAGCACCCAGCGCAGCGGCACGCTCGAGTTTCTCGTCGGAGCTGCTGGTAATGATCACGTTTGCACCGGCAGCCTTTGCCAACTGGAGGGCAAAGATCGAGACACCTCCGGTCCCGAGACAGAGGACGGTGTCCCCTTCCTTCATCGGGCGGCTTCGTTCCATCAGACCGTGCCAGGCTGTGACGGCAGCGCAGGGCAAGGTCGCTGCTTCAACTGTTGAATACCCTTCCGGAATCCGCACCAGTCCATGAGCCGGACTGACCACTTCTTCGGCGAGTACTCCGTTGCTCGATCCGCCACGCGCCGCTTTGTGATATTTCATGGAAAACGCTCCGTCTTTCCATTCTTCAAAAAAGGTCAGAGCCACGCGGTCCCCTTCCGCCCATTCGGTAACCCCTTCGCCGACTGCCGAAATAACTCCGGCGCCATCGGAAAGCGGCACGACAGCCGCGTCACCACTCGACGCGGACTGCCCCGACATCATGAGAAGGTCGCGGTAGTTCAAAGAACATGCCTCCATCTTCACCCGAACCTCACCGGGCCCGGGTTCGGGGAGATCTACTTCAGTCAGGGTGGGAGAAAGGCTGCCTTCGTCTGTGGGCTGGAGGAGATATTGTTTCATGTGACGGGATCAATGTGAAAAAGCTCTTCGATTTCCGCACGCGTGCGGGTGTTCACTATGTCGTCGCGGGTCAACCAACCCTTACGCGCCAATCGCACGCCGAACCAAAGGTAGTCGAGCTGGCTGGTTCGGTGAGCATCCGGATTGATCGCACACTTTACGCCTTTCTCTGTGGCGAGCTTCCACCAGCGCCAGTCCATATCGAGCCGCCAGGGGTTCGCGTTCAGTTCGATGATCGTCCCCGTTTCGGCGCAGGCGTCGATCACTGCGGGAACATTCACCGCATAAGCCTCGCGCTGCAGGAGGAGGCGTCCCGTCAGGTGCCCTAACATGGTGACAGCGGGATGACTCACCGCTTTGATAAGCCGGTCCGTCATCTCCTTTTCCGAAAGGGTCATCGCGTTGTGGACCGAAGCTACCACGTAGTCCAGCTCGCCGAGAAGTTCGTCGTCGAAATCAAGACTGCCGTCTTTGAGGATATCAACTTCGTTCCCCGCAAAAATCCGGAAGTTCGTTCTATCTTCAAGATATTTCCGGTTCAGCTTCGTAATCTCTTCGATCTGGGCGCGCAGACGCTTTTCATCAAGGCCGTTCGCCTGAAACGAGCTTTTTGAATGATCTGCGATCCCCAGGTATTCGAGGCCAAGTTCCATCGCCGCCTCCGCCATTTCCTCCAGCGTATTTTTTCCGTCGCTCTCGGTGGTGTGATTGTGAAAGGTGCCCCGCAGGTTTTCCGTTTGGATGAGATCAGGAAGATCGCCGGATTCGGCAGCTTCGACCTCTCCGGTATTTTCGCGAAGCTCCGGCTCCACAAATGCCAGTCCGAGAAACTCATACAACTGCGCTTCCGTCTCAAAAACAGGGGGCTCGTCTTTCTCACTCCCCTCCTTCGGAGCAAGGCGATACTCATTCAGCGTATAGCCACGCTCCAGCGCCCGACCGCGCATCGCGACATTGTGCTCCTTGCTCCCCGTGAAGTAGGCGAGGGCACAGGCAAACTCCTCATTCGAGACAACCCGCAGATCACACTGCAGTCCGTTCTCCAGATAAATACTGGCCTTGGTCGAACCCTGCGCAATGATTTTGGAAACCAGGTCCTGGCCGACAAAGGCTTCGATCACTGCCTCCGGATTTGATGAAGCCACGAGAAAATCGACATCGTGAACGGTTTCCTTCGCCCGGCGGTAGCTCCCTGCCGCTTCGGCGCGCAGACAGTCGGGATGCGCGCGGAGAAAATCGAGAATCTCAGCCACCGGAACCGCAACATCCCCGAGCCGGAAACGGTCCGCATTCGATTCCCGAAATTCGATCGCTTCGAGAATCTTCTCTGCCGTCTTTTTTCCAAAACCGGACAACCCGGCAATCTCCCCTGACTCGCAGACTGCTTTCAACCGCGCAACTGAATCGACTTCCAGCGATTCGTAGAGAGCCTTGATTTTTTTGGGACCCAGTCCCTGGATTTTGAAGAGGTCGAATAAAGTCTCCGGAAACTCCGCTCGCAGATTTTCGTGGTATTCCAGTTTCCCGGTCGAAGCCAGCTCATGAAGCTTCTGCTGCAGTGCATCGCCGATTCCCTTGATTCCTTTCAGGTCATTTTCCTTTGCCCGGGCAACGATATCTCCGGAAAATTGCTGAACCACATCCGCCCCGGTTCGATAGGCACGAATTTTGAACGGGTTTTCCCCCTTCAATTCCAGGAGCAGAGCAATCTCCTCCAGCGTTTCGGCAAGGTCTTCACGGGTCATAAAAACGAAACTAAACGTCCGTTTCGAATGCGCCAGCATTTTCCGGTTATCAGCTGGCAACAGGATGATCTTCCCGCACAGAAGCATCCGTTGAGTCACTGAATATCATCAATCTAAAAAGATAGGATTATTCCGTGAAAAAATCAGATTTGGCCCCTATAATCCTGCAGTCGACGGCAAACCTCCCCTGAACTTCCGGAAGTCGTTGCCGCAAATCTGATGAGCAGTCGCTACGAAATTCGAGAGCAGATCGGAAAAGGTGGACTCGGCGCCGTTTACAAAGCCTTTGATACCCAGCTGCAGCGCGAAGTTGCGATGAAACGGGTTCTCTCACCCGATCAGGCGACAGAGGATGAAGTAAAGGAGGCTGCCGGCAAACTCATCGCCGAAGCCCAGACACTTTCCAGTCTGAACCACCCGAACATCATTACCGTCTTCGACGTGGGGCAGGATGAACAGGGAGGTTTTGTCGTGATGGAACTCCTCAAAGGGGAAACGCTCGACGAAACCATCGAACGGGGCGTTCTCACCCAGGATGACTTCACCGAGGTCGTCTATCAAACGATGGAGGCGCTCATTGCAGCGCAGGCGTCCAACGTGATCCACCGCGATATCAAGCCGACCAATATCATGGTCATTTGGCAGGCGTCGGGGAAATTCCAGCTCAAGATTCTCGACTTTGGACTCGCTAAATTCAGCAAGTCGCCCTCCGTCCAAACCATGGATCAGGAAGATTCCGTGCTGGGTTCCATTTTCTTCATGGCGCCCGAGCAGTTCGAGCGGGGCGAGCTCGATGCCCGGACCGACCTCTATCAGATGGGCTGCGTATACTACAACGCCCTCACCGGCCAATACCCTTTCAACGGAGAAACCGCCCCTCAGGTGATGAATGCTCACCTGCAGCACAAGGTGATTCCGCTCGATCAGGTCCGCCCCGACCTTCCCCCGGCGATTTGCCAGTGGGTCATGTGGCTGATCAATCGCGACATCGACCATCGACCTTCAGACGCCCGCGATGCACTGAAACGCTGGCCGAAGAATCCGGATCCCGCCGAGGTCCCGGTCGCGAAAGCCCTCCCCGTTGAAGAAACGCCGGAAGTGGCATCCAGCCAGGTTAAGATTGTCACCGCAGGCGGATCCGCTTCCGCCCCTCCCCAGCTTATCGTTACCGGAACGGCTCCGCAGGCAGGTGCGACGACTGGAAGACTTCAAACAGGTGCCACAACAGGACGCCTCCAGACAGGTTCCACCACCGGACGGCTGCAAAACGGCGCCACCACCGGACGGCTCACCGGGAGCACAGGCTCCACACGCCGTCCCGGAGCAGCCAATGTCAAAAAGTCCGACAGCGCCGGAAACAAAGGAAAGATTATCATCATCGCAGCCGCCGCTGCTATCATACTTGCCGCCTTTGGGGTGAAAGTGATGATGGGAGC
>JAKSBG010000274.1 GCA_022361255.1 Verrucomicrobiales bacterium | reverse complement strand
CCCACTTCGAGGCAGGTAACTCACGTGTTACTCACCCGTTCGCCACTAGAAACCTTCAAAGCAAGCTAAGTAGGTTTCTCGTTCGACTTGCATGTCTTATCCACGCCGCCAGCGTTCGTTCTGAGCCAGAATCAAACTCTCCGAATAGAAAATTGATTCCCGCATTATTCAGAAACGCATGGCACTCCTTGCGGAGTTCATTGTTCTTTATAAACGGAAAAATTGACAAGTTGGGATCTCCCTTGGAAGACCCCTTCTCTGCACACGAATCTTAATCGCATGCAGCACACAATTTAGCCTTTTCCTTATCACCGACTACTTCCAAAACCAGCTGAACTTTCCTGCGAACAGGTAAAGCGGGATGCTGCATTTTGCGCTTGAAGCACTCGGCTCGATTTTCTAAAAGATCCAAACCTCAAACCACTGAACCAGTCGACGAAGAATCGTTGAAGTGCGCGGTGGAACGAGCCCGCTCTCTTTTGAGCGGACGGCGATTATATCCACGTTTCGGAGGGGGTCAACTGCTTTTCCTAAAGTTTTTTCAAAAAGGGTGTTTTTTTGCCGAAAACAGGTCAGAAAAGGGACTGAGTATGGAAATTTGCACACTGCTCTCGAAACGCCCTGAAACGTCCCGGGCACGATGTTGGGGGAAGATGTGATTCCGGAGAGTCTTTGACCTGTCGCTTCTGGCAATTTCTGACTCTGCGATTATCATTTCAGCCTTATGCGAACCCTCTCCTTCAGGATTTCGAAGCTGTTCACTCCAGCATCTCTTGTGCCACTGATCATATTCCAGGCGTCTTTTATGGCACTTTCACAGGAGAACAACGAGTCGGCGACCGTTCCCGCCACGCCAGCTCCAACGACCTCCGGCGGAAATTCCAGCCCGGTTAGCGAGCAAAAGGGTTCGAATCTTCCTTCCACCGTCTCTATTGGGGGCACCCCGGTCGATACCGTGGATAAATTCGCCCGCGAAAAGCAGGAACTGAAAACACAGATCCTTTCACTGGTTCCCGAATCCCGTCATTTCAGAGAAATGCTCGCCGATTCGCTCGTGGATTCTTATGCCGGGCGGGGATTTCGCTCCCTCTGGGATCCCGGCATGCTTCCTGCCGGCATTCATCGCAGCCTTTGTGCTGGACTGGCTGATCATGCATTCCCTGATCTATATGCCCTCGACCCTGATGAACTTGCTCAGTCTATTACCACGGGGCTGCTTGATAAAAAGGACCTCTCCTACTCGATAGCGATCCTCGACGCAGGCTTACTCGTGAGAATGGGGGCCGTTCCGGGAGAATCGATTTGGGACAAGTGGTATACCGACGACACTCCAGGTTCAGAAGACTGGACTGTCGAGGCAATTCGAAAGGATCTCCTGGCAGCAACTTCCCTGCGACCTTTTGAAATCCCCCGGATCCTCGAAACACTGGGTCCGAAGAACTGGATATACCGCGAACTTTCACGTGCCTTCCCGGAGGCAAAGAAGTCAATCCTGACCTACTCGGGCCTTCCGCAAATCCCCAACCCGTCATCGGCGGGAGTTGCAAAGCCGGGAGAACCCTGCTCCTACGCTCCTGCAATCGCCGCCCACCTGATCGACAGAGGCTATTTGAAAATGGACGGCGCTCTCATCCAGACCCTTACCAGCATTACACCCGAGCTCAGCACCGCTCTGATCGCGTTTCAGAAGGACTACGGTCTCGATCCCGACGGAGTATTCGGTCCCGCTTCGTGGCGCTATCTCAACACAAATGCCGCTGACCAATACCGCTCCATTGCGATTAACATGCACCGCGCCCGTCTCATCCCGAACGATCTGGGCGAACGATACGCTCTCGTAAACCTGCCGAGCGCCGAGCTCTATCTCTTCGAAGACAATGATTTCTTCGCAGACTCTATGCGAATCGTTCACGGGAGGTCATCAAAAGACACTCACCACACCCCCGTCTTTCGCGATGTGATGCAGGAAGTCGTCTTCGGCCCGTACTGGAATGTCCCGAAAAGCATTGCCGTGAAAGAAGTTTTGCCGAAAGCGGAAAACGACTGGGGATTTCTGAGTCGGAACCGCTACGAAATCGTCAGCAACTTCAATCCCTACAACAAATCAGCCCACCGACTTTCACCGGCCAATCTTGAAATGGTTCGCCAGGGCCGACTCTTCCTCCGCCAAAAGCCCGGTCCATCCAACGCACTCGGAAGAGTAAAATTCCTTTTCCCTAACAAGTTCAATATTTACATGCACGATACCCCTGCAAAAAACTACTTTCTCCGATCGGAGCGCGATCACAGTCATGGTTGCATTCGTCTCGGTGACCCACAGAAAATGGGTGCGTGGGTCTTGCAGCCGGAGGACTGGACATCGGAGAAAGTGAAATCCGCCATGTTCGCTGACGAACGAAAGAGCATGACGGTGAAAGGCGGCATCAATGTCTACATCGTCTACTTCACCACATTCCCCCGCCCCATTCCCGGCGGCAAAATTGTCCTTGCCCCCGCCCGTGACGTCTACGAACGCGACGATCCCGACTCCGCCACTCTGCGAGCTGCTATTCCATGGAACCAGCAGACGGAATCGGCAACCTCAGAAACGACAACCGCTCCAGCCCTGCGCGCGACAGTGATCCCGCAATAGCCCCTTGATCCCACTCTCTAATGAAACCCGCCCTCGTCATCTCCCTGCTTTCTCTTGCAACTTCCCTTTCCCCCGCTGCCCCCGAATCGTTTAAGAAAGAAGGGATTGAATTCGCGACGCCCGACGGTGTATCCCTCCTGCTCGATCTACATTTGCCCGAATCCGTGGAAAATCCGCCACTCATCATGTGGATTCACGGCGGCGGGTGGAAAGGCGGGACGCGAAAGAACTGCAAACTACGCTGGGCCGTGGGCCACGGATATGCCGTCGCCAGCATTGAATACCGCCTCAGCGATGAAGCCATTTTTCCTGCCCAGATCCACGACTGCAAGGGAGCTCTGAGATGGTTACGGGCCAATGCCGGAAAATACGGCTACAACGCCGAAAGGGTCGTCGTCGGAGGCAGCTCCGCAGGAGGGCACCTGGCCGCGCTGATGGGAACGAGCGGAGATGTCGAGGCGCTCGAGGGCAAAACCGGAGGCAACCTCGACCAATCCTCGCGCGTCCAGGGCGTAATTGACTACTACGGCCCCACCGATTTCGTGCATCGTGTCAAAACACAGCCATCCAAGGGGGAAGACCCGAAAGGAAGTGTCTACCGGCTTTTCGGAGGAAAGAACTCCGATCGCATCGATCAAATCAAACTCGGCAGTCCGGTCACTCATATCTCTCAAGACGACCCACCCTTTCTTATTCTCCACGGAGAGGAAGACAAAACCGTCTACCTGGATCAATCGGAACTCTTTCATGCCGCATGCGAGCAAAAGGGAATCCCTTCCCAGCTCCTCATTTTCCCTGACAAAGGTCACGGATGGAAAACCCCGCAAGAGGGAGAACGGGAAGCCATTCTTGCCAGTTTGAAACGTTGGTTTACATCCAGCAGCTCCGAGGAGTGACTCACCCAACCCTGTTTGCTTCCCGGCCAAACAGGGTCACGTCAAAGGATCAACCCTATTGACGTCCCCCGCTGCTTTACCAATGCCGAAGCAAAATGCATTCAAGTTACCGCCGAATGATACCGGACCCGGCTGAATCCCGGCAGGATTGATAGAGCCCCCCCCTCAGCTCTATGGATTGTGCAGACCGATCATATTTCCCTCCGTGTCCGTCACCAGGGAAATGAACCCATATTCGCCAATCGCGAATTTCGGTCTCACGACCGTACCCCCCGCTTCCGCGACTCGACTTTCCTCTACCGCGCAATCCTCACAGGAAAAATACACCAGCGTGCTGTTCCCACCCGGCTCGCAGCCGTCCATTTTGCAAAGAGCGCCGCCGCAACCGGCCCCGGTTGGATCGCCGGAAAACATCCACATTTCCAGCGAATCAGAATCCCCGGATTCAGGAGTTGGAAGCGATTCCAACTCCCTTGCGAAAACCGTTTCGTAGAATCTTCTG
>JAKSBG010000268.1 GCA_022361255.1 Verrucomicrobiales bacterium | reverse complement strand
GGTGTTGGCGGTGAAGTATCTCCGCAGTGGTTTGCCGAGACTGTCTTCGAGGAAGGTCAGGTTCTGCTCCAGCGTCTCGGGACCGAAGGTGGCGCGGAGAAAATCGCGGACACGGCTGGCGGCATCGTCAGGAAACCACTCGTCTTCGGTGATGGGAATGATGGCGTCGTCATCGGGGGCGAAGGTGAGTTCGTCGGCGGACTTGCCGACTTTTTCGAGATAGTCCTCCACGGTGTCTCCGGCATTGGCGAGGATGAGGCCGGGCTGGTCGAGACTGAATCGGCCCATCATGCAACCGACCGCATAGGAGACGAACGCGGCCATGTCGTCGCGAGCATCGGCTCGGGCGAGAGTGATTTCGTCCTCGGGGACCTCGGGGGTCAGCTCGTCCTGCAGTCCATAGGCGTCGATCCAGAGGCGGTTGTTTTCGGTCTCCAGTTCCTGCATGCGTTGGATGGCGGCGTTGCAGTAATTGGCGTAGTTTTGCCATGACTCCGCAAGTGAGTCACCCCTCCACGGTCCGCCGGGTTGGTCGGAATCGAGTTCCCAGTTGCCGTGGCGAAGAAGTGGAACGTCTCGGAAGTCCCAGCTGGTTTCGAAGTTATCCCAATTGAGGCGAGAGAGGCCCAGCGCCCCCCGAACAACAAAGTCCATCTGTTCCCTTCGGTCGGTTAATCTGCGAGGACAAAATGGCATATTTTCAATGTCCCCAGTCAAGAAAGTCATTGTGGGAACCAGGAAACTCAGAAAGTGTTTCGACACTACGGAATTTAGGTAACTGAGAACAGCGTCTTGATTGCTCTTCGGGAAAGCACAGGGACCGGTATCACCTGGGATTATGCCACTGTCCATCAACCTGAAGGCTGTTCTTCCACCACTGAGCCTCGACCAAGTAATCGCGGGAAGAAAATAGAGATGCTCACTGGGAATGATTGCCTTTCCAGTAGCCTTGATGTCGTGCCCGTTGCACCGCCAGTTTACAACATATTCCAAATTTCCGTACCACCGACAGTAGTCTCCTCCGTTGTTGAAACGATACCACCGCGCTCCCGATTCGATACACTTGTCGCGCTCTTCTTTTCCCCAGTGAGTCGCAGATTGTTCGACCTCATACCACTCTCGAATGAACCTTGGAGCGTCACCCGTCTGGAGACCGCGACGTGCAGGAATTGAATCGCCGAGTCTTGGATCCGAAAACGCCGATCTGGAGGACTCTCCAAGCCAGTAGCCGAACATCGAGTCCGGTAGTTTTTTGAACTCCTCTTGGCAAAGAACGAACCGGTAGTCCGAATTGTCTCGGTACAGTTCTTTTTCTTCGGAGGTCGAAAACTTTACGAGCCGCTGAAATGGAGTAGGTCGCCGTCGAGTGGGTCCACTCAAAACGAACGCAACAGACTGCACTATTTCTCCGCTAATTTCCGGGAAGGTCCGTGGCCCGAGGTGGAGCATCGTTTCAAACCGTGCGTTCCGCAGTAACTTTTCCCGGAGACCCGTGTAGCTTCTAAGAAACATCCACGAGTGCTGATTTATCATCCCCACGAATCGAGCACCCCCCGCGAGGAACTGGCACTGCTCCATAAAACAGGCCATCAAATCGATTCTGGACTCGGGGAACTTCGATTTGACGAACTTGAGAAGCGTTGCGTCCATGGCTCCAGATCCCATGTAGGGCGGATTTGCCACCACGACGTGATACCGCTGGCTTAGCATCTCGGCCTGATCAAGAACGAGGCGGAGCTTGCGATGGGTGCTCTGCACAAGGAGGTCGCTAGCGGGTGTCTGTTCGCCGACCTTCTCCCTGAGGGCGGTGAGTTTTCCTTTATCGAGCACGGGCTGAATGAGGGAACCAAAAGTCTCAGTATTTTCCCGAAACTGGTGGATCTGAGAAAGTTCGTCCTGACTCAGCTTTACCCCTGAAGCCTTCATCCAAGCAACTACCTCCTCAGGCTCGATCACCACATCCCGCAGTCGCATTACCTGGGGCTGAACGGGGTGACGGAAAGCGGAGCGACTCTGCTCTCGCGCTTTGCATACAAGTGCAAACTGCGCGAGCTGAGCGGCCCGAGGACAAATTTCAAGGCCATAAAGATTGTTTTCCAAGATTAGCGCCGGGATCTCACTTGGAGTGTAGCCTTCCTCTTCGTAGATCTTCGCAAGCAAATCGAAGGAATACGTCAACATGTGACCAGAGCCACAAGCCGGATCGAGCAGTTGGATCTCCTCCGGCGTCTCAACGGTGAGGCTGTCGGCAGGCTCCTGTCCTTCCGCCTTCGCCGAGGCTTTGTCGGACGGGGCGGGATCTTCCACGTAGTAGGGCATGTGCTCCCGAAGCCGAGAATCCGGTCGTGACCGCAGCCACAGACGACCGAGAGAGTTCTCAACGAGATAGCGCACAATCCAGTGCGGGGTGAAAAGCTGGGTGACGGCGGGAATGTCTTCGGAAGGCACGGCTTTCTTCCGCGCCATCACTTCGTCCTTTTTCTTCGAGATGTAGAATTGGTAAAGCCAGCCGAGAAGTTCGACCTCGGCGCAATCTTCGTCGGCGATCTCACTCACGAAACCGTGGACGACGGAATGTTCGGTCACCAAGTCGTCTGGGAGCAGCAACTCGGTGAAGGCGTCGATCTTGTCGAAGAGATTCGGCAACAGTTCGGCGTAGTATTGGCTTACGCCGATCACGAGGAGCCGCTGCACTTCGGCCTGGGGATTCGGGCTTGGCAGATTGCCATCCAGCAGATCATTGATGCGGGAGGCCGAGACGAATTCTTTCAATTCCTCGGGCACAACTCCCTTGCGAACTTGCTGGAGCAGCTCAGGCAGCACATCGCCCTCGCTCGGCGCGGTGATGACGCGGACCCGAAAGGGATGCCACCCGTGCGCATCGAGATACCGGAACGCAGCGAACCGATTGAACCAGGTGTAGGCTACCCGCTCGATCAACGCATCGCGCCCTTCATGTTCCAGCACCCGCCGGAGGTCATTCAGAAGAGTTTCCTGAGCGGCAAGATCCGGCGTTTTCGCGGTGAGCACGTAGTCGAGCTTCACCTCGACCTGTTTCATCAGTTCGGTGCGGCATTCCGGAGCAAAGCGTTTCAGACGGCTGGTATCCATGGTTTCGTGAAAATTGCGGGGGTGGTTGTGGTCGAGGTCGGCACGAATCAACAGGGTCTGTTCGTCGAACCAACCCTGTTGGTTCGTGGATCACAGGGTGACTCCTTTCCCGTCACCGACGTGTTCGTTGAGTTGTTTTTTCAGGGCTTCGAGGAACTGAGAAACCTCTTCCTCGTTCGAGAGCACGACCCGCCCTTCTGCTGCCTTCGGGATCAGAGACCGGATGGGAATGAAAGGGATCTCATCCTCCTTCACTGAAGGTTTGGACTTCTCTTTCTCCTGCTCCGCCTTGGTCTTGTATTTGGTGGTGCCACTGGAAATTCGGGCCAACTGGCTGGCGAAGCCGGAGTCCTGATAGCGGCGGACCGTGTCGCCAATGACCGGGATGAGCTTCTCCCGTCGAATCTGATTCTTCGCATCTTCGGAGATGCCGAGGATTCTTTCGACGATGTCGTCGCTCAGCTCGCTGAACTGGGGGTGAGACTTCAGTGTTTTCTCCCGCTCTTCGATCTCGGCAATCGCTTGCGTCTGTGCCTCCTTGAGCTTCGCTGCCAGATCCTTCTTCAAGAGATCGAGTGCTGAAACCGCCTTGGTCATGATGCCGCCACGGAACGGGGTCTTCGAATCCACGGCAGCGCGAAGGTCGGCCACCTTCTCATCGGAGTGGGAGAGATTGCTGGCCTGGTCACGAAGAAAATCCGCGATCGCCCGGAAGGACTCGCCATTGGTCCCATTGACGAAGTTCTTGATCGGATCGACGAAGTCGTCCTTGGCGACGAGCAGGTCGTCATCGAAGTCCCGCAGCGACTTGAGCGGGTAAGTGTAGTCGTGGGTCGCGATCTCGCGCAATCGATCGCGAACGGGTTCCAGCGTCTCGACAAAGGGGAAATCACTTTTCTGTGCGATCAGGGTGTCGAGTTCGGCTGCTTCTTCGTTGAGCGCCTGCAGCAGTGCCTTCGACGCGGATTTGGCGTCGTTGCCGGGATTTGACTGATGGAAGAAGTCGTGATGAAAATTCTTCAGCGCGGTGACCGTAGCGGCGTCGAACTCCTCCTGGATCTGCACGAAGACATCGCCGTGATTGGCGGAGTTGCAGAGCGCGGTGGTGACTTCATCCTGATCGAGCACATCGGACCCGCGTTTGAGTTCGGTTTTGTGCCTCCGGAACAATCGAGCCATCAGGCACAGCGTCGCGGCATCCGGCCAGCCGTAGTTGCCCTGGCGAAAGTTTTTCAGCACCTCCTGCACGGTCACCCGTTTGTCGCCCAGCTTCTGCCGCTGGAGAAAGGTGAGAACCTCCTGCTCTGCCTCGGAGAGCTTCTCGCTGATGAGGTCGTTCTGCTCCTCCAGGATAGAGGGGATCATGGCCTCTTTGTATTCGGCCTTGAGCATCTTGAGATTCGGATACACGAAGCGAATCAGCTCCTGGAATGCCTTGCCGACCCGAACTCGGGGATCAGATCCGGTGACTTCGACTTTCGAGCCATTGATGACAAACTCTGCCTTGGCAATCAGGTCCCGGCCCAATTCCGTCAATTTCCGGCGACGGTCCGCATTCTGGTTTCCGCGCCCGAGCAGAATCGTCCGCCTGGAATCAGAGAGATTCGTTGAAGTCTTCTGCCGCACGTAGGTCGCGGTCTGCTCATACAGCTCTGCCTCATCTACCAGAGTGCGGTCGTTGGGAAGAATGACGAGCAGTTCACGCTTTCCGGTGTTCTGCGCCATCAGGGCTTTGAGATCTCCGGCGTTGTCGTGACCGGCGGTGACCATGTGGACGCAGAGGTCGTGAACCCTGCCATAGTCTCCGCTGTCGAGCTTTCTCCCGAAGGCGTAGTCCTGCCCATTGTCGTCGAAGCGGATCTTGGAATCGCCGACGACGTCACCGAAGAGAACCTTGTCGAGCAGCTTATTGACCACGTCACCACCTACGGGAGTGTTTTTGATATCCACCTCGATATCCTTTTCCTCGTCAGTGAGAAACTCGTAGGCGTCGCCGTTTTTCTGCAGATAGTGCTGATGATAGAGAAAGTTGAGTTCCTCCTTCACTGCCTGATCGTGCTCGGCGATGTCGATATCGGCGCGGTCGATCAAGAGAATGGCGACGTTTCGAGGAGTGGAAACGAACTCCGAGACATATTTGAGCAAGAAGAGGGACTTCAAGATTCGCACGGCCAGAGGATGGTCGGCCTTGAGATTCTTCTCCGCCGTCTTGACGCTTCGCTGAAAGTCTCCGCGCAGGACATTCGAAAGCCCCTCGAACATGAGATCGAAGGTGGCGAAGGTATTGATGGGAAGATCCGCAATGTGTTTGGCGACTTCCTGAAACACCGAAAGCATGGAACGCTCACCAACAGACGCGTGCTTCCCGGTGAACGCGTTGTGCTGGGAGAGCCGCTCGATCGCCGTCTGGAATAGATCGAACTGGTAAGGATGGAACGGGGCGAAGCGGACAAAATGGTCGGCACTTTCGAAACCGTTGAAGTCCCGTGACCCGTCTCCGAAGGAAAACAGAGTTCGGAGATTCTCTTTTTCTTCCAAATAAAGTTCCTCCAGATCGGGCACTCCAGCATCTGTCTTGGTCAAAAGACGTTTCTGAATGACCTCTGACACGTTGGCACTGGTCAAATTGGGACGAATCGAGAAGCGTCCCATAATTTTGGTGAAGTCATTTCCGTCGGTTTCGTCCAGCTCGCCAATGACCTTCTCGATGTCGCCCTGAGACGTCACGAAGATCCAGGCTCTACCATCACATTCGACCGCAAGAGCTTCGGCGATGGTCTGCAGATTCAACATCAGACGGGAGCGACGCCCGATGAATTGACCGGCTTCGTCCACGAAGAAATTGATGCGTGTGCCAGCAGGCAAGGTGTCCAGATACCCTTTCACCCGGCTGGCGAACTCCTCGACGGAAACGCGATGCTTCTCCCGAAGGCGATCGAACACCTTGAGTCCTTCCTCTTCGGACTTATTGAAGAACGTCGCGTAGGTGCGAGCGAAGGTGTCATTTTCGAGGACATCGATATCGTCGAGATGCTCTTCCCACGTAGAACCGCTCTCTTCCTCGTAGGCCGCTTTAAAGGCATCCAGGTTGCCTTCTTTCCACAGACCGCGTTCGAAATGGGCGATGTAATCCTGCTTTTCGTAAAATCCTTGGGTTTCATTGAGAACCTTGGCGAAGACTTCGAGCAGTTGAGCATCCGGGTCGCCGCCGATCGCATCGGCTTTCTGGTCGATGTTGAAGAGAATGCTCTTGGACGGGATCTTGGCGGCGTCTTCCAGTGCGGATCGGAAGAAGGCATCGTCGGCGATTTCTTTCTTGGTGAGGAAGCGTTCGCAAACGGAGATTCCATCGACGTCCCGGTTCTCCAAGAGATAGGCGAGCATCTTAAGGAGGTGCGATTTACCCGAACCGAAGAAGCCCGAAATCCAGACTCCGTTGGCAGATCCCGGATTGTTGTATTCCTCCAGTAAATTCTCCAGTTTGGGCCTGAGTTCGCGGGTAATCACATACTCCTCGACCTCAGTTTTCAGCCGCCGGTCATCAGCGGCTTTGATGACGCCGTCGATGTCGCGACCGACGTCGTGTTCAAGAATGTCTCGAATCGTTGCCATGGGTTCCAAAAATCAAAGGTGATAGTGATCAAGATTGAAGGCGCGGTAGTAGCCTTTGTGAGAAAGTTTTCCGAACAAGCGGAGGTCTGATCCAGCGGCTTCACGATGCTGGTATTCGCCGGGAAAGAAGAAGACAACCGGACGTTTATCCATGCCGGATTGAAGTCCTTCCAGGATGGTGTGCGTTCGTAGAAAGGGAAAAACAGCACCGCATCCATACACCAGCGTGATTTCCCAATCCTCGGAATCGAACTTCGATTTCATGGCCGGTATCAAATGATCTTTGGCATCGGTCCACCGGGCCATGGTGGAGAGCATCTTGTCTCTCGTGAAAGTAGGCTCTTTCTCCAAAAGGCGTTTCAGACGGTCGTCGCGGGAAGTGAACTCGGCGACGAGTTCGAGGAGATTGATACTGAGGACTCCCAACCCTTTCGAAGAGAGTCGGCTATGGAGTGCCTTGATTCGTTTTTCGACAGCATCCTGCACTTCGATCTGATAGGGCTGGACGAAAAGGGAGACTTCGTTGCCGATCCCCGTGGAAGTCAGGAATTGCTCTGACTGCATGACAGAAAACAGCCGCTCGAAGGTGGCATCGAGTTCGGAGTCCGATGGAAGTGCAGATGTCATGATCAGGGTTGGAGAAAAGGACGCAGGAGGTTCGGATCTTCTGCGCGAATGACAGAAGCTACCGACTCGGTAAGAATGGCCGGTGCGATTCGTGAGGGATTCGTTGCGGAAAGGATTTCGCCTTCGGTCAAAACCCGCAGGGTGACCTGGCGGATCTTCTTCGCCGTGGTATCGCTGAGTTCCATCAGCTCCGGATGCATCGGCTCCCGCTGTTCCACAAAGCTGGAGTAGTCGGAGGGTCTCACCTCGTAGTCAAAAATCTCGGACTTCTCCCTAAGCACCTCCTCAGAAAAGTCACGGATGAATCGGTAGCGTTTGAAGACAGCCAACAACGAAATCGGGATCTTGGCCTCGGAAGGCTCCTCGACCAGCAGCTCAATCTGATCCTCGGTCAGTGTTTGCAGGCGGAGTCGAAATTCGCGTTCCAGGCGAGTGGTCGAACTGGCTTTTGCCTGCCGGAAAACGTTCTCTGTTATCGCCTCCTGTTTCGCGCTCGGCCAATCCTTGAGCCTCACAAAAACTGTGGCCAGCGCCAGCGCGTGGGACGCACCCAACCCGAAGGCGGTGAATCCGAGATTGTAGCTGGCGGTTGACGTTGGCATTCTGTGGATACGCTGACGTCATTTGTCAGCAAAATTGAGGTCTCAGGATACGGATCGTTTTTGCAATTTCAATCCTGTAATTCACATATTGGATGATTCATCAATCATATTGGCCAGAACAGGCGGTCGTGACGAATCCCTCAGCGGAAATCTCCTGACCTGGAGTCCATCGATATGCCGCCAGAAAGCCGTCTTTGGCAACGGAGTAGTCGAGACAGACGACGTTCCGGTAGGGCGCGGGGCGTTGAGGAGGAAGCCAGTAGTGGCCGACAAATACCGGAAGGGATTTCTCAGGATAGACATCCCAGCGGTCTGTAACTGCGCCTGGGTTGATTTGGGTTGTCGGCAGGCCTTCCTGCTCGGGGAATGCCATGTCACGGTAGCTTCGGCCCTCGATGGGAATCCACCACTTGGTGCGGACCTTCGATCGCACCGTTCCTTCCTTGTCTGCGATGGTGATTCCCTCCGGGAGAGCTAATTCCGGTCCTTTCAAGACTGTCTCGATTGCCTCGAACTCATCAGTCCCTTCGATTGCTGAAGAGCGCAGGAACCCTTCATCCTCCAAACGACG
>JAKSBG010000302.1 GCA_022361255.1 Verrucomicrobiales bacterium | reverse complement strand
TCCAACCGACTTATGGTCGTGGAAAAAGCAGGACGACTTGTTGTTTTCGAACACGATGAAACGGTTTCTTCGAAAACCGTTCTCATCGACATCCGAAGCCAGGTCGAGTCCAGTCACGACAGCGGAATGATGGGGCTTGCCTTTCATCCTGAATTCGGTCAGGCAGCTTCCCCGAACAAAGATTTTCTCTACATTTACTATCGCTATACACCACAGAAGTCTGAACGGAACAGAGCCTACTGCCGGCTTTCCCGATTCACCTGGGACGCGAATACCAACGCGATCGCCCCTTCCTCCGAATTTGTGCTGATCAATCAGTACGACCGTCACAACTGGCACAACGGTGGCGGCATTTTCTTCGGCAACGATGGATTTCTTTACATTTCCGTCGGAGATGAAGGCGGCGCAAACGATACCTACGGATCGGGTCAAAAACGCAACCTCGGCCTGCTCGCGGGAGTCCTCCGAATCGACGTCGACAATGACCCGTCCCGCTCCCACGCGATTCGCCGACAGCCCCGCAATCCCGCGACTCCCCCGTCCGGTTGGCCGAACAGCTACTCGCAAGGTTACTCGATCCCGAATGACAACCCCTGGCTGAGTCCTGACGGCAGCCAGCTGGAAGAGTTCTACGCCATCGGCCTGCGAAGCCCTCATCGCATGACCATCGACCGTCCCACCGGACGAATCTACCTCGGCGATGTCGGTCAGGGAAGCCGCGAAGAAATCAGCAACGTCGTTCGGGGAGCCAATCTGCAATGGCCCTACAGGGAGGGGAACCGGACAGGACCGAAAGCGAAGCCGAATCCGTTAACCGGTTTCGACCAGCCCCCGCTCCTCGATTACACGCGAACCGTTGGAACCTGCGTGATCGGTGGATTTGTGTATCGGGGAGCACTCCATCCCGAGCTGCAGGGAAAATACCTATTCGGTGACCACGGCTCCAGTCGCATCTGGTCGCTGGAGGAAACCGGCAGCGGCCCCGTCACCACACAACTCCTGACATTGACACGCCACGGTCCCGGACCGAAACGCGGCATGAGCGCTTTCGGAGTCGATGCCGCCGGTGAAATCTACGTCATGAGCCTCGCCGGGACCGACCTCGACGGCGGGCGCATCTACCGTCTCGACAAAACCAGCGGCGGCATTCCCGAGCCACCTGCCCTTCTCTCCCAAACCACCGCGTTCTCAGATCTCTCGAACCTTACCCCCTCCCCCGGCGTAATGCCCTACGAGGTGATCCAGCCACTCTGGTCAGACGGAGCGGATAAAAAACGCTGGATCGCGATTCCCAACGATGGAACTCCTGACACTGCCTCCGAAACAGTAGGATGGTCGGAACAGGGACACTGGAATTTCCCGAACGGTACAGTTCTCATCAAGCACTTTGAATTTCCCCATCGTCGCCTGGAAACGCGCTTCTTTGTAAAAGGTGACGACGGAGACTGGTTCGGATTCACCTATCGCTGGCGCACGGACGGAAGCGACGCCGAACTGCTGCCCGGCCCTGCAGTAGACGAAGCAATTCCCCTCCCCGGCGGTGACTCGCAAACCTGGCACTTCCCCGGACGCAACGAATGCTCCACCTGCCACACCGACGAAGCCAATACGGTTCTCGGAGTGAAATCACGACACCTCAACAGCTCAATCACCTATCCGCTCACCGGTCGAACCGCGAACCAGATCGTAACCCTGAACCGGCTCGGCTTTTTCTCCCCGTCGGTGAATGAAGCAAATCTGACTAACATACTTACATCAAAGAACCAGGATGACACGTCCGCTACACTCGAGCGACGCGCCCGTTCCTACCTCGACATCAATTGCTCCCAGTGCCACCAGCCTGCCGCACCAACTCAGGCTGCCTTCGATGCCCGACTCGAAACCGCCCCCTGGTTTCAGGATATTATCGGAGTCGTG